>DALZBD010000021.1:0-17142 GCA_031977515.1 Bacteroides sp.
AACCAGGTCGTACGCGAATTTTCCGTAACCCTACAGACCGGTGAAGAGCGGGAATTGATGGTACTTACTAATGCCCGTGAGATCGTCGACGCGCAATACCCGGGTGGCATTCCACTCGACGAAACGATTACCAAAGAGAGTTTCAGTACGAGCCTGACAATGGCTCTCACCGCAGAGAACGGGTGGAACTCTGACCCCACATCTGCCGGATACAAGCCCATCCCAATGTGGGGTGTGAAAAAAAATGTCAATATAGACGGCAGCACCTCACTCACCGGATCCAACGGTATCCCCGTTTCACGAATGCTGGCACGGGTAAATGTAGGACTCAAAAGTACCATTGCGGAAAGTGACTTCAAACTTACCAGTGTCCGATTGCTGAACTACAACACCCAAGGACAACTCATTCCCGGAGAGGACAGTGGAAACTGGACATCCACTGTCCCTTACGCCTCCTCTCCTACCCTTCCCACAAATCCAGGATTCGTATACGGTGTCCCGATCGAATACCTCAATCCCACCACGGAGAACCGGGCGTTCCGGGAACTCATTTACCTGTTCGAAGGAGAAAAAGGGGTAGCTCCCTCGGACAACACGGGTGATTTTATGCAGAATCCATGTATAGTGGTCGGAGGATACTACAACAACTCCTCCCAGGAGACCTTTTATCGCATCGATTTTGTCAGCCAGAGCAGCGGCACGGCCACCTACTTTCATATATTGAGAAACCACAGCTACAACATCACCATACAAAAGGTCAGTGCCCCTGGAAAGACCACCTGGGAAGAAGCTTTTGAGTCGATACCAGACAATATACAGGCAGATATCGTTCAGTGGAACGACAATGACATGGAAGACCTCTGGTTCGATGGTCAGTATTATTACTCCGTCAGCCCGTTAGAGACCCATCTCTGGGCAGCAGCTTCTACCGACAATGCGGTCAAAGTAAAAACGGACTATCCCCGTTGGTCGTTCGAACTCTCTGACAAACCAACACCCGAGGATCCGGATGCAGACCCGGCCAGCCTGGACTGGATCACCCTTACCTCGCACCAGCCAGGAGAAATTTACAACGGTGCCATCAACGGAGAAAATATCATGTACGATGTAACCAGAAATGAGACGGGCAACGTCCGTACGGCTTACATGCACGTGACCGCAGGGCGCATGATCATGACGGCAACCATTGAAAACAAAGCCTGGTATATCGATCGGGCCGAAGTGTTCCCTACCGGGATTATTCCGTCGGAGGGCGAATCACGCACAGTCAGGATTTACGGATTTTTCGAAGACACCCCTGTCCGAGCCTGGGACAGTGCCAACGGCAGAGAAATAGACCAGGCGATCATTCCTTCCGGATCTGGCGAGGGTTCTGCCTTGCTGGATATCGACGAAGTGTGGATGGAAGGTACCCGTGTGATCTTCTTTCAGTATTATAGTTCCGAAACCGAGCAATGGGAAATGATCCGCACCGAAGATCAGGAAGGTCGGAATATTACTTTCAACACGACCCTGAACCCGGATATACCCCTTCCTGTCATCCATGCAACAGTTGATGTCACTGTTCAGGGCAACTGGCCTACGATTGAAATACGGGCTATTTATATGGGAACGAATGAGATTGCAGCTCCACGCATCACCTTCACAGAAGGTACAGGCACCAGCGAGACAAAAACATTATCTTTCAACACCACTACGGAGTGGGTCAACCGTGCGATCGAGATCCAATGGACGGTTTCCGGGTCAGACCTGTGGCAGCCTGTTGTAACAGGTAATCAGGCAGGCTACGATACGGAAATACGTACCTCCCATGTAGCCAATACAGACATCCCTCGTGTCGGTGCCGATTACCAGGTGACTGTAACAGGAGTGCATCCCGAAATCCATGTACGCGCAGTGATTGAAAATACCCAGCTTGTGGTGGGAGGACCGGTCACAATACCGGCAGGCCTTTCTACAGACAATTCACAGGTTATAAACATATCCGTTTATAACCTCTGGACACCACAAAGTATACAGTTCCAGTGGTCTACCGACCCGGATGCGATACAATGGAATGCCATTACCAAAGGTTCACAGCTGGGTTATAAAATTACCGGCGGAGTGGTCACGGCAAGTTCCAATCCTCAGTCCCGTCAGGGCGGAAGTGTGACCCTGCGTATCGATGGTGACTTTGACCAGACAACCATACAGACCCGCAATCCAAACAGTGGGGTGGAAAGTTCGAAAACCGTTAATGAAAGTACGGGATATAAAGAAACGGTAACGATACCTGCAAACCCGAACTGGAGCAAAGGAACTACAGCGGTAACCCGACCCATGACTGTCGGTTACATCGATCCGGGCAATAACAATGCTTACAAAGTAGTTCAAACCTACCACCAACCGGGATATTACATCTCCGGAGGCACGGTGACCGCTTCCACCACTCCCACCGCCCGTGGAGGTGGATCGGTGACGATCCGTCTGAATGGCGAATATACGGCTACCAAAATACGGTCTGTAGGTGGCAGCACCACTACCGACGCAAATATTGGTGCCGGAACAGCCAGTACACCCAGTACGGCAACGGTAGCTATACCTGCCAATATAACATGGTCTACCGGAACCGCAGCTGTCAACCGGGACGTAACGGTGGGTTATCTTCATCCGGGTGACAACAACAGTTACAAAGTGATACAAACTTATAAACAACCGGGATACTACATTTCCAGTGCTACCCTTACGTCTCCCACCTCCACGTCAGTGGCCCGAGCGGCAGGATCGGTATCGGTTAAAGTCAACGGCGACTTTACGGGAGTAAAGATCCGTACGGTAGCCGGTGGGGTAACTAAAGAAAGCGGTACATTAACCCACATTTCTACTGCTACCGGGACAGTAAATTACGATGCCAATACTACATGGACCACGTCTACCAGTGCCGCGACCCGGGATATAGTAGTATCTTACTGGCACCCGGGCGCCAACCAATGGAAAACCCTTTCTACCCTAAAACAGCCCGGCTATTATATCTCGGGAGGGACAGTATCCAGTGTCTCCCTGAATGCAGCTGCTGCGGGTTCGGCAGTGGTAAAGATCAACGGCGACTATTTTGACAATAATGTGTCTGTACGGGCAATAACCGGTTCAACCGTACTGAAAGAAGGAACTGTGAGCAAAGGCACGGCAAACAGCACTACCTTATCCGGCATACCAGCTAACCCAACCTGGACTGCACGACCCGTCGAGTTTCAATACAAACATCCCTCTTCGGGTAACTGGCTTCGTGTAGGTACTTCTACTTATTCCCAGCCCGGATATTCCTATACCCGAACCGATGGAATACCATCCTCGGTAGCCGGTGGAGGGCAAGGTGTCACGCTGACTGCCGTGGGTACTTTCGGAACAGGAGCTATCCAGTACAGGGCGGTGAATGCTTCCAATAAAAATGAGATCATCGCGACGGCGGTCACTGTCGATACGAATAAAAAAGCCACTCTCAGGATAAAAAACAATGGAGGTTCTGCACGCAATGTATTGTATCAATATCAAAGATGGGTCAACGGCAGCTGGGACGGCTGGAAAGATCTCTCCTCTTCTTCGCAGGCCAGAGGAAATACCGTTCTGACAACCGGAAGGCTGGTCGCATTGGATGATTGCAGATCAAACGGAAGAACCGGAGACGAAAGAATGAACTGGGCGGTAGCCATGGGAATACCAGCTTCCTATAACTCGGTGACCTATCCGCAACAAAACGTTCAGGAATATACAACAGGATATGCTGTAGCAAACGGAGGCTGCGCGGCCTACTGGGAGGTTTCGGCTACTGACGTTGTTTCAGGACAGGGAAAATGGCGATTGCCGACCGAGGTGGAATTAAGACAAATCATCTGGAGTTACGATCGTGTTGCTACAAGTTATATTAGCAGCACGGAAGCATCCGGAGATGTCACCAAGGTCCGGGGAAGATACAGGTACCATGCCTCCCCAGGTACTCTAATATCAGAAGATGTCCGCAAGCCACTCAATTCCTATGTCCGTTGTGTCCGGAAAGAGGAATAATTATATGCAACCCTCTTTGGACAGTTTTGTGAAATATAAAGAAAGAGTACCGGGTAAAAATATCCGGTACTCTTTCTTTACATCCGTCGGGCAAAATAAATGTTATGGAAAGCATGAGAGTATCTCTACATACACTTTCCCGATTGAAAGCATTATAGATTGACGCCTCTTATAGGATACACTCCTTGTTTAATGTGTTTTTTTACGAAGAAATACATTAAACAAAGGGGTTTTGTAGTTTAAAAAGTAAGTATATCCCATTTACTCCTAAACAGGTTGTAAAACAAAAGGGGAATGGCAATCTTTTTATGAGATTCGTCTTACCAATCTGAGACTATCTACTTATTACTCAACCCGCATAGAAAACTGATCCTGAATCGTTTACAAAACCATTATAACAAAGTGCCGTTTCAAATGAGTTTAAGAAGCAATCTCTAAACAAAAAAGGAAGCGGGAATTTGTTTGTTTTGATACATCTACCCTTTCCTTGGATTCACTACAATTTATATTTTTGCCTCTAAAATAGCCTGCATTGCATCTTCATGCACAGATTCACAAGTAGACCTGTCAAACAAACCAAAACCATATTTTCCAGTATTACCATTGTCCCAATATACAGGAACACATCCATTTTGCAGCATAGCACGTGTCACATAATTCAGATAATAGTTTCTGGCTTCCACGTGTTGCTGATACGCTTCTCCTGAAAGACCGGTACGCAAAATGACTCCATATTCGCCTACAATCACGGGAATTCCTTTGTCAACAAAATTAGTTTTCATTATACCAAAAGCTTTATCTGCCCAATCTTCATTACCCCAGCTTGCCAGATCCGGGCCACTGAATCTTTGATACCCCCAAAGGTATTTATTACTCTTTGTATCCAGACAAAATTCATACGGATCGTAGTAATGTACTTCGACCATCAGTCTATCATTCAACGGACCCGGATCAGCTGGCATTTTCATATACTCTACCGCATAACTGATATGTGTATTATAAGCCTGAACTATCAGGTTGCGATAGGCATTTCTACCTCCGGTAGAGCGTACGGCATCTACAAATGTCTGATTGTACGACAGCTGCACATCAATGTGTTCATCAGTAGGTGCATTATAATCTGCACGTACCTCGTTGGTGCCGGCAAACAGCAGGTGCTCATCGTAATCACGGAAACAGATTGCAATTTGTTCCCAAAGTGCTTTCTGTTTTGCGTTGACCTCCACCTGCTTGTTATAGAAAGGATGTTCTTCCAACCATCCACCGTCCCAATGAATATTAAGGATGGTATACATATCGTTGTCTACACAATAATCCACAACCTCTTTGACACGTTCCAACCAGGACTCCCGGATCTGATGCGTACTCTGATCCTCTATATAACCGCTCCAGGCACAGGGAATACGAACTGTATGGAAACCGGCTGCTTTCACCGCATCAATTATTCCTTTTGTGACGGCCGGATTCCCCCAGGCAGTTTCACTTGCATTGTTTTCATCGCTACACGCTTCCAGGGAATTTCCCAGATTCCATCCGATACCCATTCTGGCAGCCAGTGTGGGTGCATTGCTCTGCATATCGCTCTCATCAGCCGGAGCAGACAGATCGATACCAGACTGAACAATGGTGACTGTCTCTGTGAGATCTGTTACTACAAAAGTAACTGTACCTGTGCGTGGAAAAATAGACTCGTTTGGCTCTATTTCGAGAGTGATATTACCTATAGAAATAACACGCGAAGCAGGAAGTTGACCTATCCAACTGTCTTCGATTGTAATCCCAGGATCAGCGGACACCTCATATTCAATAACTATTTGATCGCCCTCTTCCGACACTTCATACTCTGTTTTAGTGAGTTGCAAATAACTGGTAGCAGATTGTATGATTTCAACTTTTTCTGTCAGACTTCCTGCCTGCATAGTAACTGTGGCTGTTCTTGGATCGGTATCCGGATTGTCTGTAACAATCATTTCTATTTGATGGGTACCGGCACTACCGGAAACCGGCAATAAGGTACACCAATTTTCTGAGGAAGAAACGGTCCAGTTTATATTGGTCTTGATCGCCAATTTCCGCGTGCTTTCCCATTTTCCAAAAGAATACTTTTCTTTGCTTACAATTAGTTCCGGACTACCAGGATTGTCATTGCAGGAGCAGGACGAACCTGCTACCAGCATAACCAACCAATATATGGTTTGAATAAAATATGTTTTTATCATCACTATCGATAGTCTTGAAACATCAATCTACAAGAATCTTATCAACAGTCACTTTCACATCATCCATATTGATAATATTGTCATACATATCTTTCATTTCCATAGCCAATATGATTAAACCGGAATTAAAGTCCTGGACTTAACACCAAGTTGTATAGGTACCATTTCCATTTACCTGTACATCACCAGAATCACCTCCCCAATAAGAATAATCCCACTCAGGATCTGCAATACAAATATATGCAGTATAAGGAACTTTTCTTGCATCAACAAATGAAATACCGCTTAATGTAAATGTAATCTGAATTACATTATCAAAAGCCACCTCATTTATATCAAGCCCGGGATCTGTTTGTGTAGGCCCCCCATAACCATTATACAAAGTTATACGAAAATTATTATCATCGTCCAACCCATAAACCAACTTATCATTGTCAAATGAAATTTCCCGACCAACAAATCTTGGCTCTTCACCTCCGGAACCTTCTCCCTGAACAAGACCAATGGTCATATACTCATTCATATTGTCTCCGTTGTGGCGTCCCAGATACAAGACACTTACATTTCCGGAAATCGTCCTATCTACACGGATAAGACGTAACTTACCATTTTCTGTAGAAAAAGAGAACCAATCTACCTGTAGAATATCAATGTCCTGACCAAAATCGATCCAGTTCTTTTCATCTATAGTATAATCTCCCGTAAATTCTTCTCCCTCGTAATTGACGATCTCGTAAGTCCCTGTATGGTCTCCTGTTTTAGACAATTTGATAGATACATTCGACAAAGGTTCTTCTTCATAAGGGGGTCCCCAATCTGTAAAAGTAGGTATTCCATTGTCTCCAATGATCCATTCATTCAATAAAGTACCGGTCAGATCTGCCCAGTTATAAGGAGCATCCGGATTGACAATCCAGGTTTTGGTAGTACTTACCGAAGTCGTCAGGTCATCGTTGGCATTTCCGTTGTAATCCGGATCTACCTCTTCCTGTTCGTAATTATCTGCATACTCCTTGGAGACGAAATTCCAGATATACCACCATTCACTTTCATCGGGATCTGTATCCCGATACACAGCTACCCTGAGTTGCTTCTCCGTCAGAACAACCACATTTAGTTTATTTCTCCAATTAGAAGAGCGATGATCAAATCCCTGCGGATGTGCCAAAGCCGCATCTACAAATGACAACGTACCATCTTCCACATTCAGCATAAACGTACCTGATTCATCCTTCCACCCTTCGTTGTGTACTTCTACAAAAGCACCTCCATCGAGGCTAAAAGTCATATAGCTGTTCCAGATAGCACCGTCTCCGGTATATCCTGCTCCGGGTTCCCAGTTGGGAGCTACGTTTGTCATCGTAGGGGTACCATCCTCCGGATTCTGGAAAGAAAGTTCTCCACTCGCCAGTCCGTATTTACCATTGTCAAATATCCAGGTTTTCGAGTTACCCACTCCTCCCGTGAGATACGTCCATAGGTCATCACTTACAAAATCCGGATAAAATTCGTCTATGGTGAATGTAGTGGGTTCACCAAACACTATACCTCCACGTGTCTCCACACCAAAAGTGACTTCATAGGTACCATCGAAAGGCATCTTCAGTGTCACCTTCTGTTCCTGAGAACGTCCCTGCGGATGTTCCCAGAGAGGAGTATATTTATTTCCCAACAGACTGGTCAGGTAAATAATATTTGGATTTTCTTTGTCATGCTCTACGGTATAGGCAATGCCTTCCACCAGTTCATCCGGACTTATATCTACAGATCCTAAGTCATAACTATCAGGAGTACAGGAAAAGAACATTCCGACGACTGATACGAATGAAATTATCTTTGTTATTATCTTATTCATAACTATTCAAATTAAAAAATTACCAACCTGGATTCTGTTCAAGTATTTTTGCAGAAAGCGTGATCTGTCTTCCCGGGATCTGCATAAAGCCCCGGGTTTTTATAATATTCTCCGCAGCGATCACAATCTGTTCATCCACCCCTCCGGTCAAAACGGTCTGGGTTTGTGCAATCGTAGCAGCAGCCACATTTAGTCCCTGTCGCAGCAGATCCCAGTAACGAAGTCCTTCAAATGCAAATTCAAAACGACGTTCTTCGTGGATATTGGCCAGAGACACTGTACGGGTACTTAATCCGGCCCGTTTACGTACTGCATCGTAATAGTCCTGTGCTTTCGTAGCTCCTAATTCTGCTGCCATCAGCAATACGTCCGCATACCGGATCACGTAATAATCCTGATCCTGCGAAGTCATGAAATCATTCTCCCCACCTACATCCGGTGTTCCGTCGGGCAGAGCTGTCGGAGTATATTTCTTTACCATATAGCCGGTATATTCGCGCTGGTCTTTCACATCATATTCATTATAAATACCTTCTCCTGCGATGTCGATGATAGAAGCCGTTTTCCGTTTATCGGTGTCAGAAAAATCACGAACCAATACCGGGTTGACCGTAGCCCCACCCCATCCTTGTCCATAAGGAGAGTAATTGGTATTGCGAAGTCCCATCATGACAATAAACATATTGCCATCCACCATACCGTTGTAGTTATGGGTATTGTTGAATTTCTGTGCAAATACGATCTCTTCATTTCCTTTGCCTGCAAATTCGGAACGATCCAATGTATTGTCCTCCGGGTCGGGAATATAGCTGGCAGCCGGCCATAATGATTTAAATTCCGGCACCAAGGCATATTCTTCACTGGCAATGATATCTTCCAGCCCTTTCAATACATCTGTTTTAGTCACAGCCAGATCGTCTTTTCCGTAATAACCGGTATAGAAAAGATATACACGTGCAAGCAGGGCTTTTGCCGCATAGGGAGTCACACGACCGTCATTGTCTGCTGCTTTGGACTTAGGATAGGCACTGGCAGAGATATGGTTTGCTGCAAACAACAGATCCGCTACGATCAGACTGTAAACCTCTTCCGGTTCGGCCTGTGGGATATTGTCCGTAGTGGGCTCGGTGAGCAGGGGAATTCTTTCGAACAGACGTACCATATCAAAATACATAATGGCCCTCAGAAAGCGGGTCTCTCCTTCAATACGGGCGGGAGTAGCCGTATCTTCCCCAAAATCAATATCGTCCAATCTGCTCAGCAACATATTGCACCGATAGATCCCTGCATAATAACTTTTCCATGTCACATTGAAAAGATCAGCATTGGAAGGGAACTCCGAAATATCAAAGCGATCCAATACCTGGTATTCCCGTGTATCTCCGCTACCGGTACCTCCGAAGCAATTGTCTGATAATATTTCCGAAGCAAAATAAAACGCTATACCACCGTCGGAAACCGTACGCTGATACCCATCGTAACAGCCTACTAAAGCCATTTCGGCATCTTCCGGAGTTTTATAGAAATTCTCATCCGTCACACTTGTTTTGGAATCAGTGTCCAGGAAACTGTCCAGACAGGAGCACAGGCTGAAGCTCAACCCGAGGATCCAAATTATATTTATTTTCAAACCTTTCATGATTCAGTTCTTTTTCAGATTAAAATTTTAGATTTATACCAAACAGGAATGTTCTCGGACGGGGATAGTAGCCTAGATCCACACCGGACACCCACCCATTTTCTTTAGTTCCATAGGTGATCTCTTCCGGTCCGTATCCAATCTCCGGATCCATACCGTCATACTTCGTAAAGGTGAAAGCATTCTGTACGGAAGCATACAACCGGCACTGGCTGATGTACTGCCATTTGATGAGTCTCTTGAAATCATATCCCAGAGTAATGTTATTGATACGCAGGAAATCTCCTTTCTGCAGGAAAAGGTCGGAGAATTCCCAGTTGACATTGTTTTCGGTCACGCGGGGGATTTTATTGGAAGTACCTTCTCCTGTCCAGCGCTGTAGGATAGCAGTCGTATAATTGGCTTTCTTGTCCGAATGGTTGCGATAAGACTGCACGATCTTATTTCCGGCCACACCGTTGGTATTGATAGAAAAATCGAATCCTTTGTAATCCAGGGCAATGTTGATACCGTATGTAAATGTAGGGATACCATTTCCCAGATCCGTCTTATCGAGTTCATCAATGACTCCATCTTTGTTACGGTCTACAAAGATCACATCCCCGGGCTGCGCATTGGCTTTGATACCATTGCCTGCTGCTACCCAGGCATCTATCTGCTCCTGATTCTGGAAGATACCCGCTGTCTGATAGCCCCAGAAATATCCGATGGCATGCCCATTCTCTGCCCGGTAGAATTCTGCCGAGTTATTATAGAGCATATTTTCGGGTCCATGAATAATACCATCTTCCGTTGGGATCTTTCCCACCTTATTTTTATTATAGGCCCCGTTGGCATTGATGCTGTAATTGACTTTACCGATATGATCGTTCCAGCCAAGTCCCAGTTCGAAACCCGTATTTTTCACACTACCTCCGTTGATAAAAGGAGGTTCCGAACCTGCAGTCGCCAGTACAGGAGCCTGCACCAACCAGTCTTTCGTAGTCTTCACATAAAAATCGGCATTCACATTCAAACGGCCACTTAAGAAACGTGCATCTATACCCACATTGGTCTGTTCGGAAGTTTCCCATTTCAGGTTGGCATTGGGCAAACGATTGGGATACGCTCCTGCTATATTGGTACCATTGGTCCCAAATACATAATATGCAGCCGGATTGCTGCCGCTATATCCGGTAGAGGTATTTATAGGTGCCATGTATTGATAATCATCAATATTTTGATTACCTACCTGTCCCCAACTGACCCGAAGCTTCAGAAAATCCATGAAAGTATCGTTACGGTCTTTCATAAATTCTTCATTGGTGATCACCCATCCTGCAGATACGGAAGGGAAATATCCCCAACGGTTGCCCGCGGCAAACTTGGATGATCCATCGGCACGCAAGGTAGCATTCAGCATATACTTTTCGCGGTAGTTATAACCGATACGTCCGAAATAAGAGGCACGACGGTATTTATTATTGGGCTTTCCTCCTATTGTCATTGTTTGTACCACCTGTCCTTCGTCATCGAGGTAGGCCTGTCCGGTGGTGTTATTGAGGTAAGCATGGGAAAAATCATTGAACTGCGAAAGCAGGTTCCAGTTGGAAGCAGACAAGTAAGTACCCTGATAACGTACAGCTTCCATACCAATCAGCACGTTGAATGCATGATCGTCGTTGATCGTGAAGTCGTACCCGGCTGTATTGGTCCAGGTAAGCGTAGTGCCCCGGTCCATATTCTGCAACACGGTAGCATGATCCGTATTCACATCATAGAGTGAAAAACGATACAGGGGAGTATAAGAGCGGTATTCACTGGCAGAGTGGTTGATACCAAACACCGTGCGGAGCCTCAGGTTCTTTACCGGTTCCAGTTCTGCATATACATCTGCCAGTAATCTCTGTGCAGCATTCTGATTTTGATTGTTGGTCATCATCATTCCGTAAGGGTTGCCGTCTGCATTGTTCCACTGCGAATTTGTAGTATCGTTGTAAGGACTGTCGTATATATTGTTGTCGCTATATATAGGCGACAGAGGAGAGGTACCGAAAGCAGCACGTAACGTATTGTTGTATTGATTGCCCACTGCCACACCGTTGTTCTTTATGTAATTGAAGTTCAGGTGCTGGCCCACTTTCAATACATCTCCATACAATTTGTGTTCGGAGTTGATACGGAATCCATATCTTTCGTAGTTGGAAACTGCTTTTCCTCCCACAATCCCTTCCTGTCCGGTATAGTTGAGTGACATAGAATAGACAGAACTCTCGGAACCTCCGTTTACATTCAATGAATAATTCTGCGTAACGGCATTGTTCTTGAACATCTCGTTGACCCAGTCCGTATCTGCCAGGCCTTCCATAGAATCAAAATCGATCAGGGCCGAACCAGAATTCAATGCCTGTTCGTTCATGATGATCTTATATTGTTCGGCATTCAGCATATTCATTTTGCGGGCTACCCGTTGCACTCCGTAATAGGCATCAAATGAAACCTGACCACGCCCTTTGGTTCCCTGCTTGGTAGTGACCAGCACCACTCCATTAGCAGCCTGTGCACCATAGATAGCAGCGGAAGCCGCATCTTTGAGTACATCAATAGACTGGATATCCGCAGCGTTCAGGATACTGATATCCCCTTCGATACCATCGATGATATATAGCGGACCCGACTTACCTACAGTACCCAGACCACGGATCGTTACCTTCATTGCCGCCCCGGGCTGTCCGGAAGTAGAGGCGATCTGTACACCCGGTGTTTGTCCCTGCAGAGCCTGCAACGGACTGGTGGTATTCAGTTTGGCCAGTTCGTCCCCTTTTACCTGTACGGTAGCACCGGTATTCAGTTTTTTCTTTTGCACACCGTAACCGATCACAACTACTTCGTCGAGCATTTCGGTATCTTCCCGAAGCGCTACGTCAACTGTCGGCTGTCCGGTATACCGGATCTCCTGCCCTACATATCCGATGTAGGAAAAAACGAGGGTTTGTCCTTCTTCCACACTCAGTGAGTAATCACCGTCGAGTCCGGTGATGGTTCCGGTAGCACTTTCTTTTACAAGAATACTTACGCCGATCAGGGGCTCACCGTCTGTCGCGGAGGTGACTACACCTGCAACTGTTTTGTTTTGAGAAGGATTTGCCGTGAGGCTCACCGCAGGCAGGAGTAGAAACAGCCACACGATGTTGCATACATTCAGATGGATGCATTTTTCAAAAAATGTCTTTCTCATGGTACATTGATTAATGGTTAATTATCGGGTTGATACAATTCCAACAAACCTTTGTTAATTTTAGTTTAGGAACCAGCACCAAAATTATAGCATTTCACCGGAAAATGCCTTTGTAAATGTTAATCCTTAAGGTGCATTAGGTTAAATAAGGAGCATCAAATGTTTTGTGGCAAGATGTTAAATGTATCTTTATTGTAAGGAAACATTTGATACCTATACAAAAAAACCTGCCCCAGACAGGGCAGGCTGCATATCTAACAGTAAAAGCAGGATCAATAGTTATCTTTCATCACTTCGAAGTGTGCCTGAGGATGAAGACAGGCAGGACACACACCAGGAGCTTCTTCTCCTTCGTGTACAAATCCACAGTTGCGACACTGCCAGGTCTTTGTTTCTTCTTTTTTGAATACCGTACCGTCTTCGATATTTTTCAGCAACGCGTTGTAACGGTCTTCGTGGGCTTTCTCCGCAATAGAGATGTTGCGATACATAGCCGCAATGCCGGGAAAACCTTCCTGCTCGGCGATATCTGCAAATTTCGGATAGTCTTCTGTCCACTCTTCGTGTTCACCGGCAGCTGCCGCACGGAGGTTTTCCATCGTTGTACCGATCACTCCCGAAGGGAATGTAGCAGTGATCTCTGTCATGCCTCCTTCGAGGTATTTAAACATACGCTTGGCATGTTCTTTCTCCTGATCCGCAGTTTCAGTAAAGATCGCTGCGATCTGTTCGTATCCTTCTTTCTTTGCCACACTTGCAAAATAAGTGTAACGCATACGTGCCTGTGATTCTCCTGCGAAGGAATGCATCAGGTTTTTTTCGGTCTGGGTTCCTTTGATACTTTTAGCCATAATTTTTTCTTTTAAAGTAAAACGAATATAGTTGTCTGTTTGAAGGTTGATGCGAAGTATATCCTATATAATAAGGAGAACAACTTCGTGTCTGAATTGCATTACAAATATAAAAAATCGCGAACAAATAAGTAACTCCTTTTTTATAAATAAAATCTATCCGGTGATAGATAAAGTTGAATAACACGTATGTAAATTGTAAAACACCTCTTAATAATAGCACCGATAAGGGATTTTATGTAATTTTGCATCGCTTTTCATTTTTATACCAAAAGTCTTTCATACAAGGCATACATTTATATGAAACAAATAGAGTTTAAACCCAAATTATTCTCTTCTCTCAAAAATTACAACCGGTCGACCTTCATGGCCGACCTGATGGCGGGGATCATCGTAGGTATTGTGGCATTGCCTCTGGCCATTGCTTTCGGGATTGCTTCGGGTGTTTCTCCCGAAAAGGGGATCATCACGGCTATCATTGCCGGTTTTCTCATTTCTTTCCTTGGTGGTAGTAAGGTGCAGATCGGTGGCCCTACGGGCGCATTCATTGTGATTGTCTATGGGATCATCCAGCAATACGGAGAAGCAGGCCTGATCGTAGCTACCCTGATGGCGGGTGTGATGCTGGTGCTGTTGGGTGTATTCCGGTTGGGAGCAGTGATCAAGTTTATCCCCTACCCGATCATTGTTGGATTCACCAGCGGTATCGCCCTGACTATCTTCACTACGCAGATAGCCGATCTGTTCGGACTGGATTTTGGCAATGAGAAGATTCCGGGTGACTTCGTAGGAAAATGGTTGCTCTATTTCCGTCATTTCGAAACTGTCAACTGGTGGAATACCCTGGTGGGACTCATAAGTATCGTGATTATTGTAGGAACTCCGCGTGTTCTGAAAAAAATTCCGGGATCGTTAGTAGCGATCATCGTGGTGACCGTAGCTGTATATCTGCTAAAGACCTTCGCCGGAGTTGATACCATAGATACCATCGGAGATCGCTTTACTATCCAGTCGCAACTCCCTTCGGCCGAGATTCCTGCCATTGATTGGGAGGCGATCAATCGCCTCTTTCCTGTAGCCATTACCATTGCGCTGCTGGGAGCTATCGAATCTCTTCTCTCTGCTACCGTGGCAGATGGTGTGACGGGTGACCGGCACGATTCGAATACAGAACTGATCGCTCAGGGAATAGCTAATGTAGTGACTCCGTTGTTTGGTGGAATACCTGCTACAGGTGCCATCGCACGTACCATGACGAATATCAACAACGGAGGAAAAACTCCCGTTGCAGGTATCATCCATGCGGTAGTATTGCTGTTGATCCTTCTTTTCCTGATGCCGCTGGCACAATACATTCCTATGGCTTGTCTGGCGGGTGTACTGGTGATCGTGGCTTATAACATGAGTGAATGGCGTACGTTTAAGACTTTACTGAAAAATCCAAAATCGGATGTGATCGTACTACTGACCACTTTCTTCCTGACAGTGATCTTCGACCTGACTATCGCTATTGAGATCGGTATTGTGATTGCCTGTATCCTCTTTATGAAACGTATCATGGAGACTACAGAGATCTCTGTGATCCGGAATGAGATCGATCCGAGTGCCGAACTGGACATCCAGGTACAGGACGAACACCTGATGATTCCCGAACATGTAGAGGTATATGAGATCAATGGTCCTTATTTTTTCGGTATAGCCAATAAGTTTGAAGAGCAGATGATACGAATGGGCAACCGATCCAGGATCCGTATCATCCGTATGCGTAAAGTGCCATTCATCGATTCGACGGGTATTCACAACCTAACCAATCTCTGCAAACGTGCACGAAAAGAGAATACTATGATTGTCCTGTCGGGTGTGAATGAAAGTGTATATGAAGTATTGGAAAACAGTGGATTCTGCGAATTACTGGGACGGGAGAACATCTGTCCGCACATCAATGCGGCATTGGGACGGGCCAATGAGATATTGCAGGAAAAAGAGAAATGATTTATCTACAGGGATATTCAAGGCTACTCTGCTTAAAGATATTTTCTTTAATTATATCCAAAATTTGGGTATGATAGAAAAAAGTATCTTTCAGGTCATCTCCGTAACTGATATTCTCCAGAACAATTACACTTGTTTTAGTCTGAGGAAAATAAAAATCCATAGAGACGAAGGAAGGCAGATAACCCGTCTGTCCTACCTGTAACAAATTAATTGCTTCGTCTACTGTGATGCCATATCCATATTGTGTAAAACCAAATATAGGATGTTCTCTGACAGCATACGGATACGGAGTGATCATCTGTTGCAAAGTCTCCCTCTCCAATAAATTTCCTTCGAACAGATTTCGGTTCCATATCAGCAGATCTTCTGCTGTAGAAATAAAACCTCCTGCTGCGACCGGGACTTCATATATTTCCGTTTGTTCTGTTATAGTTCCATCTTTATCTTCTTTGTAGCATTTTACCAACTTAGTATTGTCAGAAGACATCGGGTGAAATGTGTCATTCATTCCACACCTTTTGAACAGCATCGAAGATATATTGTAAAAAGAATCATTCTGTACTTTTTCTATTACATGGGCCAACAGGTCATATCCGATCTGGGAATAAGAAAAATCTTTTCCCGCAGCAAACATCAAAGGCTTATCTAAAGAAACGATACCATGGGTATGGGTCAACAAGTGATGTATAGTCACACTATCTTTCCAGGCACAGGGTAAATCAGGAAGATAGTAAGAAACAGACTCATCCAGACGAATATTCCCTTTTTCAACTTCCTGTAGTACCAATACTGCTGTAAATTGTTTACCTATCGAACCAACAATGAAAGTATGGTCCCAGCTAAAAGTTTCCCTGCTTTGCAAATCTGCATATCCGCACTTTTCTTTGTATAGAATACTGTCTTGCTGAGCAACGAGTATCGTTCCATTGAAAGGCCTGGCAGGCTGTATACGTAAAACAGAATCTATCTTTTCCCGGATAGCCGATTGTTGAGCATTCACAGCCCACGGTACAAACAGGAAAATCGTTAATAGTAGTTTTGTCATTACCTACACATCTTTTCTTTATTCCCTGACCCAGGCATCTACAATCTCTGCCACATACATCCGGTGCAGATTGCCATGACCGTCTTCGTACCAACGCTGGTAAAGTTCGGGTTGCAGGAAATCATTTTTTTCCAGCGATTGTTTGTACAGGATACGACATTCGAGTTGCAGGCGACCCTGTTCAAAGATCACATTTCCATTGGCTGTGGCTACAGGTTTCAGTCCGGTTTCGGCTACTTTATCCGTATCTCTTCCCGATTTCGATCCACATACTTTATGT
>DALZBD010000022.1:0-17095 GCA_031977515.1 Bacteroides sp.
ATGGTGTATGAAAATAATTATTGCCGGTGCCGGTAACGTAGGCACACACTTAGCCAAACTATTGTCCCGTGAAAAAGAGGATATTATCCTCATGGATGAGGACGAGGAGAGCCTGATCCCGCTCAGCAACAATTTTGACTTGCTGACCGTTACAGCCTCCCCCACTTCTATCTCCAAGCTCAAAGAAGCAGGCGTGGGACAAGCGGACCTGTTTATCGCGGTCACTCCCGACGAAAGTCGTAACATGACAGCCTGTATGCTGGCCAGTAACCTCGGTGCGCAGAAGACAGTAGCGCGTATCGATAACTACGAATACCTCCTCCCCAAAAACAAAGAATTTTTCCAGAAACTGGGTGTAAACTCACTCATCTATCCGGAAATGCTGGCTGCCAAAGAGATTGTTATGTCTATGCGCATGAGCTGGGTACGCCAGTGGTGGGAGGTGTGCGGAGGAGCCCTGATCCTGGTGGGCACCAAAATGCGTGAAAAAGCGGAGATACTGGATATCCCCCTTTGCGAGCTGGGAGGGCCAAATACCCCCTACCATGTGGTAGCTATCAAACGGGGCAACGAAACCATCATCCCGCGTGGAGACGATATCATCAAACTGCACGATATTGTCTATTTCACCACGACACGCAAATACATTCCCTACATCCGTAAGATTGCCGGAAAAGACGACTACCCGGATGCACGCCGGGTGATGATCATGGGAGGCAGCCGGGTCGCCGTGCGCACGGCACAGTACGTACCCGATTATATGCAGGTGAAGATCATCGACAGTGATATCAACCGTTGCAACCGGCTGACCGAATTGCTGGACGACCGTACGCTGATCATCAACGGAGACGGACGGGATATGGATCTGCTGATCGAAGAGGGAATCAAAAATACAGATGCTTTCGTAGCACTGACCGGAAATTCGGAGACCAACATCCTGGCTTGTCTGGCAGCCAAACGCATGGGAGTGAGCAAGACAGTGGCAGAGGTGGAGAACAACGACTACATCGGTATGGCGGAGAGCCTGGACATCGGTAGTGTGATCAACAAGAAAATAATCACCGCCAACCATATCTATCAGATGATGCTCGACGCGGATGTGTCCAACGTGAAAAGCCTTACGTTTGCCAATGCCGATGTTGCGGAATTCACCGTCAAAGAGGGAACGCGCATCACCAGACATCCTATCAAAGACATGGGACTACCAAAAGGTACCACCATCGGCGGGCTGATCCGTCACGGAGAAGGGATGCTCGTAACAGGAAATACCATGATCTTGCCCGGAGACCATGTGTTTGTATTCTGCCTGGGTACGATCATGATCCGGAAAATAGAGAAGTTTTTCAACTGAAACAGGAAGATAAATAAATGGTGGTCAGACGATTTACAGTTGAATTTACACATAATATTAAACTATATAAACGATGTATCTGTAGCCCTGTAAGGGTGTCAGAGATTAGCCCAGGGTAAGTGAGTGTAGAGTAACGGAGCGAGTGCCACCCTGGGTTTAAATGAAGTTGAGAAAAGTTAGTGCTGTAAGTACGACACAAAGAAAGTGGCGCAAGGAAATTCGTATCGTACTTACAGCACTAATTTTAAAATATCTTATGTAAACCCAGGGTGGCGTTTATTCCACCTACGCTATCGCTACGGTTTCATTGCACTTACCCTGGGCTAACCTCTGACACCCTTACAGGGCTACAGATACATCGTTTATATATATAGTTTATATCATGTGTAATTCCATTCGTAAATCCGTAAATCGTAAATAAAATTATGCTCAACAGAAAGATGATATACCGCATTATGGGTTTTCTGCTATTGGTAGAAACAGCGATGCTATTGTCATCTGCAGGTGTGTCTTTGTTTTACGGAGAAGACGATCTGAATAGTTTCCTTCTGACCTCGGTACTTACAGCAGGTATAGGAATCCCGCTGATGATTGCCGGAAGAAAAGCCGAGAAACAACTCAGCCGGCGCGACGGATACATCATCGTGAGCCTGGCCTGGACGCTGGTCTCCCTGTTTGGTATGATTCCTTTCTATGCCAGTGGCTATGTTCCGGACATCACCAATGCCTTTTTCGAGTCTATGTCGGGTTTTACCAGCACAGGAGCCTCTATCCTCGACGATATAGAAGCTCTGCCGCACGGTTTGCTTTTCTGGCGCAGCCTGACGCAATGGATCGGAGGTCTGGGTATCATCTTCTTTACTATAGCTATCCTGCCTATCTTCGGGATCGGCGGGGTACAACTCTTTGCCGCGGAAGCAAGCGGCCCCACGCATGACAAGGTGCATCCGCGCATCGGAGTCACTGCCAAATGGATATGGAGCATTTACCTGGGGCTTACAGTCACCGTCACTGTACTTCTTGTTGTGGGCGGTATGGGAAGTTTCGACAGTATCTGTCACGCCTTCACCACCGCCGGTACGGGTGGTTTCTCTACAAAACAAACCAGTATAGCTTTCTACGACTCTCCTTATATAGAATATGTGACCGCGATCTTCATGATCATATCTGGGTTCAACTTCAATATGCTTTTGCTTTTCGTCAACGGTAAGTTCCGGAAGTTCTTCCAGAACGCAGAGTTGAAATTCTACCTGGCCTGTATCGGTATATTCACCCTGTTCATCTTTGTATTCCTCTACTGGAGCAGTTCGTATGCTCCGGAAGAGGCTTTCCGTAATGCTTTCTTCCAGGTAGCCTCCCTGCAAACTTCTACCGGATACTATACAGCGGACTACATGACATGGATGCCTATGCTATGGGGCGCCCTGATCATCGTGATGCTGATCGGTGGCTGCGCGGGAAGTACCACCGGAGGGATCAAGTGTATACGTATGGTAATCCTGAACAAACTGTGCCGCAACGAGTTCAAACACCTGCTCCATCCCAATGCTGTACTGCCTGTACGTATCAACAAACAGATCATTCCTCCAGGTGTGCAATCGACCGTATTCACTTTCGCATTTATCTATATTGTGCTTATTATCCTCGGCACATTGATCATGCTGGGCTTTGGTGTCGGATTCCTCGAATCGATAGGAACAGTGGTTTCCAGCATCGGCAACATGGGGCCGGGACTTGGATTGTGTGGTCCCGCCTACTCCTGGAATGCTCTTCCCGATGCCGCCAAATGGCTACTCTCTTTCCTGATGCTGATCGGACGTCTGGAGATCTTTACCATCCTGCTGCTCTTCACTCCGGACTTCTGGAAAAGAAACTGATATTCACTTCTCGTACCACTTTTTCTGAAAGATCAGAAAATTCCACAAGTCACTCAAATAGGTATTCCATACATAATTATTTCCAGTCAAATAATTATATATGTATTTTATCTAAAAAAAATTACTTACTTCACATTAAAGCCATAAACAACCAATTAATTATCAACAGAATAACACCAAATATAATTCACAAAAACTTCTAAACATTATTTCACCATGAAACTATAAAATTTCATCATGAAACTTATATCATTCATGGTAAAAATGATAATTTTGAGATACAAATACTCTTCTTACCTTTGTACAGGAAGCTCAATCATATGGCCATTATCAGATTAAGGTTCCTTAAACAAAACCATACATTTTTCATGAAAACCAGGTATGTATTATTAATTAATTTAAATCATTTATTCAAATGAACAAAGAAACAAAAATTTCAGAAAGAGAAATGCTCCGTGAGAAATTTGTCAACAACTCACTACAAAGTGAACAAGAGAAGAAAGTAGAAGCCAATGCCATGGAAGCAGCAGAAGTTTCTAAGGAAATAACAGACAACTTAGTTGCAGGTTCAGCAGCCGTGGTTGGTAACGGAACAAGTATTTATCACGGAAATTGGAAGGTAGATGATTATATGTATCTTCATGTAGGACAATTTGATTACTTTACCGCTACCATAGAAATCATACCTAATAGTTATGGAAAAGGGGGACCATATTTCTACACGGCAACTATTGTCATCGATTCCTCAAACGCATATAACTACAGTGAAATAGAAGTATATGCTCCTTATGCAGAAGGTGATGCTTATCTGGCTTTGGTTCCGGAGCTAGGAAACTATTACAGATTTGTATGTCGAATCCCGGATTCCACGATTTATCTACGTCATGCCATAGGTTATAACTATGAGTCATAATCTCTGACAGAGAAAGAGTTCCTATGCTCAAAAAGATAGGAACTCATTTCTAAACTTTATTATCCCTATCAGGCAGATGTGTATCTTCTGTAACTGAAAAAGAAAAAATTATTTTTAATCAATTAAATGATCAACAACAATGAACAATACTAAGCAATTGAATGAGAATCTCCAACAGACAGGAGAAGAACAACTGAGTAGCAACACAGCAAGCGTATTTGCGAATGAGTTACAAAAGGAGAGTGCGAGTCTGGCAGCAGCCACCGGTATCGGTGAGGTGATGTGGAAAGGTAAGCTCGCCATATCAAACTCGGCGGCTGGATATATCCCTCTATTGACAGATTATGATTACATCACCGTGATAGTAGATGTAGAGGGAAGCAATACTACTCGTTCTTATACAGCCAATTTCATAAGAGATGGAATAACTGCACATGGAAAGCTGACACATATTTATGATCCTTATGCAGAAGGTGAATGTTACATTGGTATAAGAACGCAAAATACTGTTGCACTAGCAGTTTTGGCCCAGTTCCCTAACCGAACAGTCTATTTGCGTGAAGTAATAGCGTTTAAATATCCATTTAACTGATATCACTGACAATAAAGTTCCTGCCCCTAACTGGGCAGGAACTTCTTTTTTAGCCTAAGAGATTCATCATTACGCTGAAGCAGGTTACTTGTCGTCTCTCCTTCCGGATAGATTACTTGACTCTTCTTGTCATCCTTTTGTAACCATTCTTTCAATCAATTGTAGAATCTATGTATTCCCATTGTCACGTCGCCCCCGCATCTTTGCACCGTCAAAGAAACGTAACAAACGAATATGAAAAAGGCAAATCACAAGCATCTCTTTCTCCTTCTTTCTCTCCTCTTCTCTATGGCAGCAAATGCCGGAGATATCCGGGGAATCATCACAGACAAACACAATGGCGATCCTCTCACAGGTGCCACCTTTCAGATCGTGGGTACCACCACCGGAGCAGTAGCCGACCTGGACGGAAACTTCACACTGACGGGTCTTGGCAACGGAACCTATAAAGCAGAAGTAAAATACATCGGATACAAAACGTTACTGATCGAAGACATCCGGGTGAGTTCCAAACCTGTAGAATTGAACATCGAACTGGAAATTGATGCCCATACACTGGGAGACGTAACCGTAGTAGCACAGGTAAAACGCAGTACGGATCTGGCTATGACCACTGCTCAGCGTACCAGTCTGGTCGTACAATCGGGTGTATCGGCACAACAGATCAGCCGCACACAGGATAAGGATGCCTCGGAAGTGATCCGTCGTGTACCAGGTATCAGCATCATCGACGACAAGTTTGTGATGGTACGCGGACTTTCACAACGTTATAATAATGTATGGATCAACAACAGTGCCGTGCCCAGTTCGGAAGCCGATTCGCGCGCTTTCTCTTTTGACATCATCCCCAGCTCCCAGTTGGACAATATGGTGATCGTGAAATCCGCTGCTCCGGAATATCCGGCCGACTTTACCGGAGGATTTATTCTGGTCAATACGAAAGATATGCCTTCGGAAAACTCCCTGCAGATCTCCGTAGGTACCAGTGTCAACGACGAAACACACTTCAAAGATTTCCTCTACAACAAAGGAAGTAAAACCGATTTCCTCGGTTTTGACAATGGTTTGCGCTCCTTAGATGGAGGAATCAACCGGGTGATGAACAAATTCAATGGAGAAGATACCGCTATTGATCTGCTCAGCAACCACCTCAACAACGACTGGAAGGTCAGAAACCGCAAGCCGATCGGTGACCTGAAATTCAACCTGGCTTTCAACCGCCGCTGGGATACGGAAAGCGGTCGTCGCTACGCACTATTGGGCGCTGTGAACTACAGCAATACCTACAAGACCTATCTGGATATGGAAAACTCCCTGTTTGGTAGTTACGACCATACACACAACCATTCGGTATACCTGCGTAAGAGTACAGACAATCAGTACAATCACGATGTACGTGTAGGTGCTATGCTCAACTTCACCTTCCAGCCCCGCAACAGCCGTCACCGTTATGAGTTCAAGAATATATTCAACCAATTGGGTAAAAGCCGTTATACGGATCGTGTAGGGATCGACGCACAAAGCAACAACGAACAGAGTATGGAGTATTACTATTCCAGCCGCTCTACCTACAACGGACAGGTCACAGGCAAATATACGTTCGATCAGGGAAAACTCGACTGGAGTGCAGGCTATGCATACGCCAACCGGAATATGCCTGACCGTCGCCGCATCGTACTGAATGATATTCTGGAAACGGATCGCATCGGATGGACCACGGGGAATGACATCAACCGGGAGTTTACCAAACTGGATGAGCATATTGTCTCGGGTAATGTAAACTATCAGTATGATTTCCAATGGGGAGAATTCTCTCCTTCTCTGAAGACCGGAGCCTACGGAGAATATCGTACCCGTGAATACAACACCCGCTTTTTCTACTACAATTGGAACTATTACAACAATACCTTGCCGGGTGGTTTCCGCTATATGAATATTGTCGACGAACTGTTTGTTCCGGAGAATTACGGTCCGGATAAGCTGCACCTGTTCGAAGATGTCAATATGATCAATAACTACAAAGGAAACAACACCCATGCAGCCGGTTATGTAGCAACCAATCTGCCTTTTGACCGCCTGACAGTGTATGCAGGTCTGCGTTATGAATACAGCAAAATGGAGTTGATCCAGAATCTGCGTTCGTACGAGAAAAGCGAACACAGCAGTTATTTTACCTACAACGATCTTTTTCCTTCGGTGAATACAACGTATCAACTGACAGAGAAGCAACAGTTTCGTCTTTCGTATGGCAAGACAGTCAATCGTCCCGAGTTCCGTGAACTCTCGTCTTCCGTATTCTATGATTTCGACCTGGCCAGTGATGTCATGGGAAATACCAATCTGAAACCAGCCTATATACATAATATAGACCTTCGTTACGAATACTACCCCACAGGAGGAGAGCAGATTTCTGTTGCCCTCTTCTACAAAAATTTCAAAGATCCCATTGAATGGACGTATAATGTGACAGGAGGTACTAACCTGGTCTATTCTTATCTGAATGCCAAAGGAGCGGACAACTACGGGATAGAACTGGACATTCGCAAGAATCTGGATTTTATAGGTATGCGTGATTTCAGTTTTAGTTTCAACGGTGCCCTGATCAAAAGTAAGGTAAAGTTTGAAAAAGGGAGCAAAGAACAAAATCGTCCCATGCAGGGACAATCTCCTTACCTGGTCAATACAGGACTTTTCTATCAGGGAGCCGACAATGGCTGGAATGTAGCTGTGCTATACAACCGGATTGGAAAACGGATTATCGGTGTAGGCCGCAGTGTAGGTACTACCGGTGGAGAGGACAGCAGCAATATTCCCAATTCGTACGAAATGCCTCGTAACGCTATAGATCTTTCCGTAGGGAAAAAACTGGGACACTGGGAACTCAAACTGTCTGTTCGGGATCTGTTGGCCGAAAGAGTGTACTTCAAACAAATGGCGGAAGTATACTCCGGTGATAAAAAGTCTAAAGTAGAAGAAATCACCAAGACCTATAAACCCGGACGAAGCTTCGGGCTCACAGTAAATTATAATTTCTAACATATTACTATCTGAGCGAAAGCTCATTTATCAAAAGCAAAAACGTATGAACATGAAGATGAGATCAATCGGTTTTACAGCTTATATGCTGGCAACCGTATTCACAGCAAGTCATTTATTTATCGCCTGTAGCGACAATGAAGATCCTAATCCTGAAGAGGGAGATCCTGAAGTAGTCATAGATGGTACTACAGCGTATAGCGCAGGATTACTATTTAAAAATGGTACGGAGATTGGTAACGGATATGAAAATTATGTCTTCACAGGCAAGGAAACTATTAAGAAAGGAACTTACCTGCTCAAAGGCTGGGTATACGTTGCTGATGGAGCCGAACTTACGATAGAGCCGGGAACCATCATCAAAGGTGACAAACAAACCAAAGCTGCTCTGATTGTTGAGCCAGGCGGGAAAGCGATCATGCAGGGTACTGCTTCCGAACCTATTGTGATGACGTCGGCCCAACCTGCCGGACAACGCAGACCGGGTGACTGGGGCGGACTGATCATCTGTGGTAAAGCGAAACATAACGAAGTAACAGCTCAGATCGAAGGTGGTCCCAGAACTAAACACGGTGGTGATAATGACGACGACAATTCCGGTATTTTCCAGTACATTCGTGTAGAATTTGCCGGGTATCCATTCAAACCGGACCAGGAGATCAACGGGATCACTTTCGGGTCCGTAGGTAGGGGTACCACAGTAGACCATTTACAGGTTTCCTATTCCAATGATGATTCTTTCGAATGGTTCGGTGGTTCTGTAAACTGTAAATATCTGATTGCTTACAACGGTTGGGACGATGAATTTGATACAGACAACGGATTCAGCGGTCACGTTCAGTTTTGCCTGAGTATCCGTGATCCTAAAATTGCCGACCAGTCTCAGTCCAATGGTTTCGAATCGGACAATCGTTCAGATGGGGCACAGGTATCTCCTTATACCAACCCGGTATTCAGTAACGTGACCTTTATCGGCCCCGGTACAAATAAAAATCGTGCCGCCGGTTATGCAAACGATGCGGACTACATCAATGGAGGCGAGATCTATCCCAACAACGGATCCGGTCTTGGAAAATTCCAGGCGGCTATGCAGATCCGTCGCAGCAGCCAGTTGTCTTGTTACAACTCTGTAGCTATCGGCTATCCCATCGGTCTGATCATCGACGGTGAGAAAGGCAATACGGTAGGCTTTGCCAAAGACGGTACTGTCAAATTGCAGAACATTGTATTTGCAAATATGGATGTGCTGGGATCTGACGCCAACAAAAAGTATGAAGATATACTGGGAGTATACAGCAACGGCAGCATCACTTATGATGAGACTCAGGAATCTTACTCTTCTACCTTCTTCAAATCCCAGACGGGCAACAAGTATTACGAAGACGAAGCTGATCTGTTGTTGGTAGACAAATACAATACCGGACAGAATTACATCCCCAATGCAGGTAGCCCGTTGCTGAACGCTGCCAGCTTCACCGGAGTGACAAGCAGCTTCCTGAATACTTCCGTAACGTATGTCGGTGCTTTCTCCGGGCCAAATGATACCTGGATGGACGGATGGACCAACTTCGATCCTCAGAATACGGCGTATTGATCCATTGTTGAATAAAGATATTGTCAGATATAACTAAATTCTCTCGATTAACTTAATAAAAAGCCGGAGGAGCAGTGATGCCCCTCCGGTTTGTCGTTTCAATAAACTTGTTGTTTCATAAAGCAAAAGTATGTAGATCTATTCAGCAAAACATTCCATGATCTCGATACACATACGTCCGTTGTGATAGGGACATTTCCAGAATCCGGCTTTATCGTCTTCCCGGTTGATGCTGCCGTCTGCACGAACCGACCAGAACCATTCTCCACTTTCCTTATCCACCAGACGCTCCCGGGTAAACCTCCATACATCCAGTGCTTTCTGCAAAGCAGATTCATCTCCGAAATACTGATACAAGTTGGTATAACCAACAATCGCTTCCGCCTGCACCCACCAGTGACGGTCCTTGTCTATATGTCCCGTATCCAGGTCTTTCTCATAAATCATGCCTTCTCCGGGTATATAGCCTTCCGAAGCCGCATCGGCAATGCAGCGTACCAATGGTTCTATGGACTCAAGGAGTTCCTTATCTCCCAAGACTAAAGCAGCCTCATGCAACAGCCAGGAGGCCTCTATGTCATGGCCGTACGAATGGATACGGTGCGTACTTTCCCAGGTGTCATTGAAGAAAAGATTCAGATGGCAGGTCGTACGATCCAGTATCTTATCCCGGAAGATCACGATCAGGTTGCGGAGTTGCTCCTTCAACCGGTCACTTTGCCACACCCGGTACAGGTTGGTGTAAGGTTCCAGAATGTGCAGATGCGTATTCATGGTTTTGCGTTCGTTGGCATCCTTCTCGCTCAGGCGCATATCTTCTATTTCGCGCCACTCCTGTGTCAATGCCTCCACGTAACCGTTGTGAACCCGGTCGAAGCTGTGCTTTTCGATACTCTCGAACAGGTAAATGGCATAAGTCAATGCCTCCGCATCTCCTGTAGCCCGGTGATACTCGCTCAGACCATAGATAGCAAACCCCAACGCATAGATCTGTTTGCGCACATCCACCGGTTCGCCTGTGTAGTCTACAGCCCAGTATATACCTCCATAGTCCTTATCGTAGAAACGATCGATCAGGAAACGTTTGGCATGCGCGGCAGTCAGTTTGTATTCCTCTTTTCCCAACAGACGATAGGCCGCCGAGAAAGTCCAGAGAATACGGGCGTGCAGCACAGCTCCTTTGTCTGCTTCGGATAGAAGTTCCTCTTCCCCGGTCACCCGGCCAAAGAATCCTCCGTAGGTATGGTCCGTCATGCGGTCCATCCAGTAAGGCAGGATGTTTCCGGTCAGGATTTCCTGTACCTCTTTGCGTAGTGTATGTAGTTGTTTGGTCATTTAAGTTTTAAGTTTTGAGTGATAAGTGGTAAGCGGTAAGTTATAACTCATGCCTTTCTCTTCTCTTCCAGTTCCTGTGTGATCTCCTTCATCCGGTCCTCAGACAGCGGATACATACTGATAAAGATCACCGATAGCACTGTACCTACCGCAGGCAGGAAACTAAGGAACATCTTGATACCGGAAATGGTTTCCGCGCTCTGCACTTCATTGGCCTGGAATCCGAACCAGGCAAGCAGCCAACCCGTCAGGGCACTACCAATGGCCCAGCCAAATTTCTGGCTCATGGACGATGAAGAGAAGATCAGACCGGTAGCCCGGTTGCCCGTCTTTAGTTCGGAATAATCGGCACAGTCGGCATACATCGACCACAGGATCGGGAAGATACTTCCGGCACAGGTACTGATGAGTGCCTGGAACACGAAGATCATTGCTATCTGGCTTCTGTCGAACCAATAGAAGATCACACTCAGCACAGTGGCAATGATCATGGCTCCCATGAACGTGCGTTTCTTCCCGAAACGGTTGCTGAGCGGAGCAGCCAGTACCACTCCAAGGATATTAAAGATCTGTCCAAATGCCAGATACAGCCCGCTCAGGACAAACGAGATCTTAAAGAAACTGATCTCGGGTTGTGTCTCCTCCACAATGAAATACTTGAAATAATATACCGTAGCTCCATCACGGATAGAATTGAAGATCAGTGCCGCTATTCCCGCGCCCAGCAGGATCCACCAGGGCTTGTTGCCCAGCAGGTCCTTGATATCCTCTTTCAGAGGAGCCTGCTTTTCCCGGATCGGCTTCACCCGTTCGCGTGTCAGAGCGAAGCAACCCCAGAAAAGCAATGCACACATCACTCCCATCACAGCTACTGCCAGTGTCCAGCCGGTACGTTGTGCTTCGACACTGGTATCTCCCCCACAAAAAGCATTGACCAACGGCATAAAGAGCAGAAGAGCAACAAAACTACCGATATAAGCAAATCCCATGCGATAGCCCGACAACGTATTGCGCTCGGCCGGATCGGGACTCATCACCCCCAGCAAAGAAGCATAGGGTACATTCACCAGCGTATATACGATCATCATCAGGATATAGGTGACATACGCATATACCAGTTTGCCACTTTCGTTCAGCGCAGGCGTATAGAACGTAAGTATTCCGATCACAGCAAAAGGTATGGCAAACCACAACAGGTAAGGGCGGAATTTTCCCCACCGGGTCTGTGTACGATCGGAGATTACCCCGACAATCGGATCATTGGCCGCGTCGAAAATACGGGTCACCAGAAACATGGTCCCTACGGCCGCAGCCGGAATACCAAACACATCGGTATAAAATATCATCAGATAGGCTGTGAATATCTTCCAGAACATGGAAGAGGACATATCACCCAGTCCGTAACCGATCTTTTCTTTGAGTTTTATCATGGTATCAGAAGTTTTTAACTATGCACTTTTGTCACATCCTCAGTCTCTCTTACATTTCCGTTTCTCCCGGATATACTCAATCTCTGTTGAGTATATTCAGATTTTTATCAATCAGTTTCTTCAGGGTTTCCACCGAAGCCGAAGAGGTCAGCCCGTCTTCCGGAGTATTCAGGCAGTAATCCACCAGTTGCCCCACAGTGGAGGTTGCCACATGCATCCGGGTATCGGAAGAAGCATAGTATATAAACACTTTCCCGTCTTCATCCGCGATCCAGCCGTTGGAGAAAAGCACATTCGACACATCTCCTACACGCTCCTGTCCCTGGGGAGCCATCAGGTGTCCGGCCGGAGAGGCAATCAACTTCGTCGGATCTTCGAGAGAGGTCATGAACATATAAAGCACATACCTCAATCCGGCGGCACAGGCACGCACACCGTGCGCCAGGTGCAGCCAACCTTGTGGAGTCTTGATCGGATGTGGTCCCTGGCCATTTTTCACCTCCTTGATCGTATGGTAATAGCGATGGTCGATGATCTTTTCCTCTTTGACCTCTGCGTGTGTAATGTCGTCTACCAGTGTCCAGCCGATTCCACCTCCGCTACCGGTATCAATAAAACCATCCGAAGGACGGGTATACAGGGCGTACTTCCCTTCCACAAACTCCGGATGAAGAACCACATTGCGTTGCTGGCTTTTCGAGATCAGGTCGGGAAGCCGTTCCCAGGTTTTCAGGTCTCTGGTACGGGCAATACCTGCAGTGGCCGTAGCCGAAGAAAGATCTCCTGCAGGTGCCGTATCGTCATGTCTTTCCGCACAGAAGATACCGTAGATCCACCCATCTTCATGAGCGGTCAGGCGCATATCGTACAGATTGGTAGCGGGAATTACATCCTCAGGCATGGTCACAGGGTAGTCCCAGAAGCGGAAATTATCCACTCCGTTGGGACTTTCCGCCACAGCGAAGAAAGACTTTCGATCGGCTCCTTCCACACGTGCCATGATCAGGTATTTTCCGTTCCATTTGATCGCCCCCGCATTGAGCACAGCATTCATACCAATGCGTTCCATCAGATAAGGATTGGTGGTCTCATCCAGATCGTATCGCCAGTATACCGGAGTATGCGCAGCGGTCAGGATGGGATAGGTATAGCGGGTAAAGATGCCATTTCCCTGTGTCAACGGCACGTTTTCACGCATCAGCAACTCCTCATGTTCCTCGAACAAGCGGATTATTTTTTCATTAAACAGGCTCATAAATAAGTATTCAAAATGTTTATGTAATCAGATAGTCATTTATCTATAGGTTATTTGTACAAGTCTTTCACATCCCTGGCAAAAAGGGTGTGCGGATCGTCGTAAAACTTCACAAAGTCTTCTGCCGATACCTGTCCGGGATAAGGGGCGTAGTAGTGAGTTTCCCGTTCCCGGGCATTGCGCCACACGAGTGCATAAGAAAGGGGATATTCGCGGAGCAGCGGCAATACAGTCTCTGTCCACCACACCGGATCGGGAATGGCTTCGTAGCCAAACTCAGTGATTGCAATGGGCATGTCATCTGTCTTACCAATCTCAGTGATGATATCCAGTGATTTCCTCATCTGTGTCAGGAACACCTCCCGGTCGAACTGATAACAGTCGAATCCGATCAGATCCACGATATCGTCTCCGGGATAACGTTCGAGGTATTCGCTCACATCATTGGGTTCGGTACCGGGTGAGTAGGCATAGAGCAGGTTATCCACCCCGCGGTCTTCCATAAAATCATAAGTCATGCGCCAGAGAGCTTTGTATTGTTCAGGGGTACACAGTTCCTTTCCCCACCAGAACCAACTGCCCGTATGTTCGTGCCAGGGACGGAAGAGAACAGGGACTTTCACACCATCAGGAGTTTCAAGAGAAGAGAGGAAATCGGCAGCAAGTCCCAGCCATTGCTGAAACAGATCGTATTTCTCTCCCCCGGGAAGTACGGCAGCCACCACCTCTTTGTTGCTTACATCCCACGAGTCACCGCCGGTCACCGGATTGTCTAAGTGCCAACTGATCGTATTCATACCTCCGCGCTGGTATTGCGCGATAATTTCTCTACGGATCTTGTCAAACGAGACTTTGTCAAGGCTCTCACCGCGTCCCAGTTCGATGTGACCGATATCGAACGACATCACCGCCGGGTAATCGCCCACTACGCTTTTCACATCACTGCGTCCTTCTTCGCCGTCCCAGCCGATGCCGTAGAGCGGATCGTCGTGGTGCCCAAACATCACTCCCTGCCGAGGAATCGCACGAAGGCTCTTCAACAGATTCTCAGTTTCCACCGTACGACTATCGTCCGTCACAGAAATATTCTTTTGATTGCCTGCGTTCTGACATGAAGCAAGCCCTGCCACAAGCACAATACTTGCAGTTAAATTCCTTATTTTCCGCATCATAACTTATTTTTAGTTTATAGGAAGGAGCAGTTTTGTCGCTTTGTGCATCTTGTTATTTCCATCAGAGTGGGTTTTCCTTCCTGTGATCAGCAGGTTGGCCGGGATGTATCGTCGGCCAACCTCACCGACACAGAGTCTCTTCACCTCTGAAAACTTCTACCTATATTTTATTACCTTACTTTAAAAGTATCTTTGACCAGATCTTCATCGGCCGATGAGGCCCCTACCATCACGACAAAGTCGCCTGGCTCTACGATCCGGTTCATCTTCTTATCATAAAACGCCAGTTTGTCCGGGGTTACCGTAAAGGTCACCACCTTGCTCTCACCGGCTTTCAAGGGTACACGAGCAAAGTCTTTCAACTCTTTCACCGGACGGGTCACACTGCTGTATACATCCCGCAGGTAAAGTTGTACGATCTCCACACCGTCACGATCTCCTGTATTGGTCACCCGTACGCTCACATCTACCGTACCTTCTTTGTCGATCTCTTTCGTGGAAAGCGTCAGGTTGTCGTAGCTGTAGGTCGTATACGAAAGTCCGTAACCAAATGGCCAGAGCGGTGTACTCGGCTTCACCACGTATGGGTGGAAGTATTGAGACGGTTTGTGGTTGTAGATCATCTGCGTTTGTCCCACACTACGCGGAATGGTCACCGCCAGTTTGGCCGTCGGATTTACCTCTCCGTACAGAATCTCTGCCACTGCCTGTCCGGCATACATACCCGGTGCCCAGGCTTCCACGATAGCAGGCAGATTTTCCGCGGCCCACTCTACGCCCAACGGACGTCCGCTCACCAGGATCAGGATCGTCGGCTTGCCCGAAGCGGCTACCCGCTCGATCAGTTCGTTCTGCAAGCCTACCAGGTCGATGTCCGAACGGTCGGTATCTTCTCCGTCCGTGCGGTCTTCCCAACGGAAGCGCATCATGTATTCACCCGCTACCACAATGTTGAGATCTGCTTCTTTGGCTTTCTCTGCGGCTTCGGTCACCTTTGCCGGCTCCATATTACGGGGGTCCCAGCCCTGATCCACAAACATAAAGTTCGTTGAGGGAGATACCTGACGCAGTCCTTTCAGAATGGTGCTTACGTTCTCTTCCCGCTGGCGGGCACTCCAGTCGCCCAGGATATTCTCGTCGTCGGCATTGATACCGGTCACCAGTACGTTTTTGTATTTCGAAGCATCCAGCGGCAATACACCGTCGTTTTTCAGCAGTACGATCCCCTTCCGGGCAGCTTCCAGTGCCGTGGCACGGTGTTCGTCGTTGAGACGGATCTTCATGCTCTGCTCTTCATCTGCATACGGCTGTTCAAACAGTCCGAGACGGAATTTGATATCGAGGATACGGCGTACCGACGCATCAATGCGCGATTCGGGGATACGTCCCTCCTGCACCAATTCCACCACCATCTCGTTCCAGTCTACCCCGTGCATATGCATATCCATACCGGCCATGATCGACTGATAGAACGCCTCTTTCACATTCTCTGCCGTAGCATGCAGGTCGTGGATATGCTCGATATCCATCCAGTCGCTTACTACAAATCCGGGGAATTTCCACTCGCCACGGAGCACCTCTTCCATCAGCCATTCGTTGCTGTGGCACGGTATACCGTTGAGCTCGTTGTGAGCCGTCATCAGCGACATGGCTCCGGCCTCTACCCCTGCCTGGAAAGGAGGGAAGAATACCTCACGGATCGTACGCTCCGACAGGTCGGTGGGCGAACCGTTGGTTCCGTTGATCGGCTGACTACCTCCCACAAAGTGTTTGATACAGGCCAGTACATCTTCCGAAGAATTGAGATCGCCCTGATACCCTTTTACACTTTCCACACCCAGCAATGTCACCAGGTAGGGATCTTCCCCGAAGGTCTCCCCTACGCGCCCCCAACGGGGATCACGGGCCACCTCCACATTGGGGTTGAAGGTCCAGTGCATATTCATCGCACGCATCTCCCGGGCAGTCTCCCGCGCAATGCGGTAGGCCAGTTCGGTATCGAACGAGCAGGCCAGGTTGATGTTGGTCGGATAGACGGTATTGTCGGGTGCATGGGCATTGCCGTGGATGGCATCGATCCCAAAGATAATAGGGATCTGTAGCCGGCTCTTCATGGCCAGGGATTGCAGGTGATTGGCCTCTTCTACGGTAAGTACATGCAGAAACGATCCGACGAGTCCCTGTTCGGTCCAACGCTCTACGTCCTTTTCCGTGATTCCCGGATAGAACGCATTGGCAGTATTGTTCCTGAGTTCCTCTGCTGTCATCACCGCACTGTTGGCACGAATATGTTCCACACCGACAAACTGGTTCATCTGTCCTACTTTCTCTTCCAGCGTCATACGCCCCAGCAGATCTTCCACCCGGTCTCTGACCGGGGCGGAAGCATCTTTATAAATCTCTTTACCGTTGCCTGCGGAAACACAGACAGAAGCTATCAATCCCATTGCGATCAAGATGTTTTTCATGAGTTCACTATTTTCAGTAATTACGTAATTATTTATCTATATACAATCGTTCCAATATACGAACAATTTTTC
>DALZBD010000023.1:0-16687 GCA_031977515.1 Bacteroides sp.
TGCTCGTCAGGTAAACGTTCCCCGTCTGGTTGTATTCATGAACAAATGCGACATGGTGGATGACGAAGAAATGTTGGAACTGGTAGAAATGGAAATGAGAGAACTTCTTTCATTCTATGACTTCGACGGTGACAATACTCCGGTTATCCAGGGTTCTGCTTTGGGTGGACTGAACGGCGTTGAAAAATGGGAAGATAAGATCATGGAATTGATGGATGCTGTGGATACATGGATTCCATTGCCTCCGCGTGATGTGGACAAACCATTCCTTATGCCTGTTGAAGACGTATTCTCAATCACCGGTCGTGGAACTGTAGCTACAGGTCGTATCGAAGCTGGTGTTGTGAAAGTAGGTGACGAAATTCAGATCATTGGTCTGGGAGCAGAAGCTAAGAAATCAGTTGTAACAGGTGTGGAAATGTTCCGCAAACTTCTGGATACAGGTGAAGCTGGTGACAACGTAGGTCTGTTGCTGCGTGGTATCGACAAGAACGAAATCAAACGTGGTATGGTAATGTGTCACCCAGGAAAGATCACTCCTCATACTTCTTTCAAAGCTGAGGTGTATATCCTGAAAAAAGAAGAAGGTGGACGTCACACTCCATTCCACAACAAATACCGTCCTCAGTTCTACCTGCGTACTCTTGACTGTACAGGTGAGATCACTTTGCCGGAAGGAACTGAAATGGTAATGCCGGGTGATAACGTAACTATCACTGTAGAACTTATCTATCCGGTTGCTCTAAACATCGGTCTTCGTTTCGCTATCCGCGAAGGTGGACGTACAGTTGGAGCAGGTCAGATCACTGAAATCCTTTAATTGTAAATAATGCAGGTCGGTTTTCGGCATACGCCGGGAGCCGACTGCCTTTACGGGAGTAGCTCAGTTGGTAGAGCACCGGTCTCCAAAACCGGGTGTCGGGAGTTCGAGCCTCTCCTCCCGTGCTAATATTTTCAAGATGAAAAAAGTTGTATCTTATATTAAGGAATCTTACGACGAACTTGTTCATAAAGTGTCGTGGCCTACTTATTCTGAACTGACAAACAGCGCGGTAGTTGTTTTATATGCTTCCCTGCTTATCGCGCTTGTAGTGTTCGGAATGGACTCCTTATTTCAATTCGTAATGAAATTTGTTTATCCAAGCTAAAAAGGATTAGAATGTCTGAGATCGAAAAAAAATGGTACGTGCTGCGTGCTATTAGTGGAAAAGAGGCAAAGGTTAAAGAGTATCTTGAAGCTGACATCAAAAACAGCGACCTTACCGAATATGTGTCTCAGGTATTGATTCCGACTGAAAAGGTATACCAGGTTCGCAATGGAAAGAAAATTGTGAAAGAAAGAAGTTATCTTCCCGGGTATGTCCTGATCGAAGCTGCGTTGGTGGGTGAGGTTGCTCACCGTCTGCGGAATACTCCGAATGTGATCGGATTCCTGGGCGGATCAGAGAAGCCGGTACCTCTTCGTCAGTCTGAAGTGAGTCGTATACTTGGAACTGTGGATGAACTTCAGGGCTCGGTTGAAGAAATCAATATCCCTTACGTCGTGGGTGAGACAGTGAAAGTGATTTTCGGCCCGTTCAACGGATTCAGTGGTATCATTGAAGAGGTGAACAACGAAAAGAAAAAACTGAAGGTGATGGTCAAAATTTTCGGGCGGAAGACTCCGCTTGAATTAGGCTTTATGCAAGTAGAAAAGGAATAATGCTGGTGTTACGCAGGATTGTTCTTTAATAGTGTTTATATATAAATCAAAAAAAAATGGCTAAAGAAGTTGCTGGACTAATCAAGTTACAGATTAAAGGAGGCGCGGCAAATCCATCTCCCCCGGTAGGGCCTGCATTGGGTTCGAAAGGGATCAATATCATGGAGTTTTGCAAGCAATTCAACGCCAGAACCCAGGATAAAGCAGGTAAAGTATTGCCTGTGATTATCACTTACTACGCAGACAAGTCTTTCGATTTTATCATAAAGACTCCTCCTGTGGCTATTCAATTGCTTGAAGTAGCTAAGGTAAAGAGTGGTTCTGCTGAGCCAAACCGGAAGAAGGTTGCCGAATTGAGTTGGGATCAGATCCGTACAATTGCTCAGGATAAAATGGTGGACTTAAACTGCTTTACGTTGGACGCGGCCATGACAATGGTTGCCGGAACAGCCAGAAGTATGGGTATCACTGTTAAGGGTGAGTTCCCGGTTAATAATTAATAAACTTCAATTAGAATGGGTAAACTGACAAAAAATCAAAAGTTGGCTGCAGAGAAAATTGAAGCAGGGAAAGCATACTCACTGAAAGAAGCTGCATCATTGGTGAAAGAAATTACTTTCAGCAAATTCGATGCATCTGTAGATATCGATGTACGCTTAGGTGTAGATCCACGTAAAGCAAACCAGATGGTGAGAGGTGTAGTTTCACTTCCTCACGGTACGGGTAAAGAAGTACGTGTATTGGTACTGTGTACACCGGATGCTGAAGCTGCTGCAAAAGAAGCTGGTGCCGACTATGTTGGTCTTGACGAATATATTGATAAGATCAAAGGTGGATGGACAGATATTGATGTGATCATCACTATGCCATCTATCATGGGTAAGATTGGTGCCCTTGGACGTGTGCTCGGTCCCCGCGGATTGATGCCTAATCCTAAAAGTGGTACCGTGACTATGGATGTGGCTAAGGCTGTGAAAGAAGTAAAACAAGGTAAGATCGACTTTAAAGTAGATAAGACCGGTATTGTTCATACTTCTATTGGTAAATCTTCATTCGAAGCAGAGAAGATCCGCGATAATGCGAAAGAATTCATTGCGACTCTGTTGAAATTGAAACCGACCGCAGCTAAAGGAACATACATCAAGAGTATTTATCTTTCCAGTACGATGAGTAGGGGTATTAAAATTGACCCGAAAACCGTTGAAGAAATCTAATAAATAGACAACAATGAGAAAGGAAGATAAAAATACGATCATTGGACAGATCGCTGCTGCTGTAGAGCAGTTCGGCCATTTTTATCTGGTCGATACAACTGCACTGAATGCGGCTACTACCAGTGATTTGAGAAGAGAGTGTTTCAAACAGAACATCAAATTGATGGTGGTGAAAAACACTTTGCTTCAGAAAGCACTGGAAGGTCTTGAAGTGGATTATTCTCCTCTTTACGGTTCATTGAAAGGTACCACTGCAATGATGTTCAGTGATGTCGCAAATGCACCGGCTAAGCTTATCAAAGCGAAGGCTAAAGACGGAATCCCGGGACTGAAAGCTGCGTATGCAGAAGAAGGCTTCTATGTAGGAGCAGATCAGTTGGATGCGCTGGTAAGCATCAAGAGTAAGAACGAAGTTATTGCCGATGTTATTGCTTTGCTGCAATCTCCCGCAAAGAACGTGGTTTCTGCTCTTCAATCAGGTGGAAACACCATTCACGGAGTGCTTAAAACTCTCGGTGAAAGATAAACAAACAAATTTATTTAGTAATTAAACAATTAAAATCATACAAAAATGGCAGATTTGAAAGCTCTTGCAGAACAATTAGTTAACTTGACAGTAAAAGAAGTTAATGAACTTGCAACTATCCTGAAAGAAGAATATGGTATTGAACCTGCTGCTGCAGCTGTTGCTGTTGCTGCTGGCCCTGCTGCTGGTGGTGGCGCTGCAGAAGAAGAAAAAAGCTCGTTCGACGTAGTATTGAAGAGCGCTGGTTCAGCGAAACTTCAGGTAGTTAAAGCCGTGAAAGAATGCTGTGGTCTGGGTCTGAAAGAGGCTAAAGACATGGTAGACGGTGCACCGAGCGTAGTAAAAGAAGGTTTGGCTAAAGACGAAGCAGAATCATTGAAGAAAACATTGGAAGAAGCTGGAGCTGAAGTTGAACTTAAATAACAATCGCCTGTTTATCAGGTATTTCGGTTAAGAATCCTTTTGAAAAAGGGTTCTTAACCTTTTTGTGTATATATTTCAAAATAAGTTCTACAAATCCATTGACAAATGTCTTCAAATACTGTAAACCAAAGAGTTAATTTTGCTTCGACCAAAAATCCACTGCAATATCCGGATTTTCTGGAAGTACAATTGAAGTCATTCCGGGACTTTTTACAATTAGACACTCCCCCTGAAAAGCGTAAGAACGAGGGATTGTATAAAGTTTTTGCCGAAAACTTCCCCATTGCTGATACAAGAAACAACTTTGTACTTGAGTTTCTTGACTACTATATTGATCCGCCGCGTTATACCATCGAAGATTGTATAGAGCGTGGGCTCACTTATAGTGTTCCCTTAAAAGCAAAACTTAAACTGTATTGTACCGATCCGGATCACGAAGATTTTGATACGGTAATTCAAGATGTTTTTCTGGGACCTATTCCTTATATGACCGATAAAGCGACGTTTGTGATAAACGGAGCCGAACGTGTGGTAGTGTCTCAGCTGCATCGTTCACCGGGCGTATTCTTTGGACAAAGTGTGCATGCCAACGGAACCAAACTTTATTCGGCCCGTATCATTCCTTTCAAAGGATCATGGATCGAGTTTGCTACGGATATCAATAATGTAATGTATGCATATATTGACCGTAAGAAAAAACTTCCTGTGACCACTTTGCTGAGAGCGATCGGTTTTGAAAATGATAAGGATATCCTGGAGATCTTCAACCTTGCCGAAGACGTGAAAGTCAATAAGACCAATCTGAAAAAAGTGGTGGGCCGTAAACTGGCTGCCCGCGTTTTGAAGACCTGGATCGAGGACTTTGTAGACGAAGATACCGGTGAAGTTGTTTCCATCGAACGTAATGAGGTAATCATTGACCGTGAAACCATCATCGAACCGGAACATATAGATGAAATCATAGAGTCGGGTGTAGGCAATATTCTTATCCATAAGGAAGAGCAGAACCAGTCTGACTTCTCTATCATATACAATACGCTGCAGAAAGACCCGAGTAACTCGGAAAAAGAAGCGGTATTGTACATTTACAGACAGCTTCGTAATGCAGACCCGGCAGATGATGCCAGTGCACGCGAAGTGATCAATAATCTTTTCTTCTCGGAAAAACGTTACGATCTGGGGGATGTAGGCCGATACAGGATCAATAAGAAACTGAATCTTTCTACAGACATGGATGTACGCGTGCTGACGAAGGAAGATATTATTGAAATCATTAAGTATCTGATCGAGCTGATCAACTCCAAAGCGGATGTGGATGATATTGACCACCTGAGCAACCGTCGTGTACGTACAGTGGGCGAACAGTTGTCCAACCAGTTTGCAGTAGGTCTTGCCCGTATGTCCCGTACAATTCGTGAACGTATGAATGTACGTGATAACGAGGTCTTCACTCCGATCGACCTGATCAACGCGAAGACAATCTCTTCGGTGATCAACAGCTTCTTCGGAACGAATGCCCTTTCACAGTTCATGGACCAGACCAATCCTCTTGCCGAGATTACTCACAAGAGACGTATGTCTGCCCTGGGACCCGGAGGTCTTTCCCGTGAACGTGCCGGATTTGAGGTACGTGACGTACACTATACTCACTACGGACGTCTTTGTCCGATTGAGACTCCGGAAGGACCCAATATCGGTTTGATCTCTTCCTTGTGTGTGTTTGCAAAGATCAACGAACTTGGATTTATCGAAACCCCTTACCGTAAGGTAGAAGGAGCGAAAGTAGATATCTCTGATAAGGGAGTTATTTATCTGACTGCCGAAGAAGAAGAAAGTCGTATCATTGCTCAGGGAAATGCCCCTTTGAATGATGAAGGTGGCTTTATCAGAAATCGTGTGAAAGCACGTAAAGACGCAGACTATCCGGTGGTAGACCCCTCTGAAGTAGAATTGATGGACGTGGCTCCACAACAGATTGCTTCTATTGCTGCTTCTTTGATCCCTTTCCTGGAACATGATGATGCGAACCGTGCGCTGATGGGATCAAACATGATGCGTCAGGCAGTTCCATTGTTGCGCAGTGAGGCACCTATTGTAGGTACCGGCATAGAAAAACAATTGGTACAGGATTCACGTACACAGATTGTTGCTGAAGGAGATGGGGTAATCGATTATGTAGATGCTACTACCATTCATATTTTATATGACAGAACGGAGGAAGAAGAGTTTGTAAGCTTTGAACCTGCGTTGAAAGAATATACGATACCTAAATTCCGTAAGACCAACCAGAATATGACCATCGACCTGCGCCCCATCTGTGAGAAAGGGGATCGCGTGGTGGCAGGTCAGATCCTGACAGAGGGTTATTCTACGGAAAAGGGCGAACTCGCTCTGGGTAAGAACCTGCTGGTTGCTTACATGCCCTGGAAAGGTTACAACTATGAGGATGCGATCGTACTGAATGAACGTGTGGTACGTGAAGACCTGCTGACTTCTATCCATGTGGAAGAGTACTCTCTGGAAGTACGTGAAACCAAACGTGGTATGGAAGAGTTGACTGCTGATATCCCCAATGTGAGTGAGGAAGCTACCAAAGACCTGGATGAGAATGGTATTGTCCGTATCGGTGCCCGTATACAGCCGGGAGATATCCTGATCGGTAAGATCACTCCGAAAGGAGAGTCTGATCCTTCTCCGGAAGAAAAACTCCTGCGTGCCATCTTTGGTGATAAGGCAGGGGATGTGAAAGATGCTTCTCTGAAAGCTTCTCCTTCTTTGCAGGGGGTGGTGATTGATAAAAAATTGTTCTCACGCGTAATCAAAAACCGTAGTTCCAAGCTTGCCGATAAAGCATTGCTTCCCAAGATCGATGACCAGTTTGAATCGAAGGTTGCAGATCTGAAACGCATCCTGGTAAAGAAACTGATGAACCTGACTGAAGGCAAGGTTTCACAGGGTGTGAAGGATTATCTGGGAGCGGAAGTAATAGCCAAGGGTGCTAAATTCAATGCTTCTGATTTTGACTCGCTGGATTTCACTGCTGTACAATTGAGCGGCTGGACAAGTGAAGACCATACCAACCAGTTGGTGCGCCAGCTGATCCTGAACTTCCTGAAGAAGTACAAGGAACTGGATGCGGAAATGAAACGCAAGAAGTTTGCTATTACCATTGGTGATGAACTTCCTGCCGGAATCATCCAGATGGCAAAAGTATATATTGCCAAGAAACGTAAGATCGGTGTGGGTGATAAGATGGCCGGACGTCACGGAAACAAGGGTATTGTTTCGCGTGTGGTTCGTCAGGAAGATATGCCATTCCTCTCTGATGGTACGCCTGTAGATATTGTACTGAACCCACTGGGGGTACCTTCCCGTATGAACCTTGGACAGATCTTTGAAGCTGTACTCGGAGCTGCGGGTAAGAAACTGGGAATGAAATTTGCGACCCCGATCTTTGACGGTGCTTCACTGGAAGACATCAGCGAATGGACAGATAAAGCCGGTCTGCCCAGATTTGGTAAGACCTATCTGTGCGACGGTGGTACAGGTGAACAGTTTGACCAGCCTGCTACGGTAGGGGTGACTTATATGTTGAAACTGGGTCACATGGTAGAAGATAAAATGCATGCCCGTTCGATCGGACCTTACTCACTGATCACGCAACAGCCTTTGGGAGGTAAAGCACAGTTCGGTGGACAGCGTTTCGGAGAAATGGAAGTATGGGCACTGGAAGCCTTCGGTGCTTCTCATATTCTGCAGGAAATCCTGACCATTAAGTCTGACGACGTGGTAGGACGTTCTAAAGCTTATGAAGCAATCGTTAAGGGTGAACCGATGCCACAAGCCGGTATACCGGAATCTCTGAATGTATTGCTGCATGAATTGAGAGGTCTGGGCTTGAGCATTAACCTGGAATAAAACAAGGTCTCTGACAACCTCTCTCGGAGGTTTGAAGTGATCGGGGCATATTTGCAACTTATTTAATAATAATCGTATGGCTTTTAGAAAAGAAAATAAGATAAAGAACAACTTCTCGAAAATCTCAATCGGTCTGGCTTCTCCGGAAGAAATCCTTGAGAATTCCAGTGGAGAAGTGTTGAAGCCTGAAACCATCAATTACCGTACCTATAAACCGGAACGCGACGGGTTGTTCTGCGAACGTATCTTTGGTCCTATCAAAGATTACGAATGCCATTGCGGTAAATACAAACGTATCCGTTACAAAGGGATTGTTTGTGACCGTTGTGGAGTAGAAGTGACAGAGAAAAAAGTACGTCGCGAACGTATGGGACATATCCAGCTGGTTGTGCCGGTTGCACATATCTGGTATTTCCGTTCGTTGCCCAACAAGATCGGTTATCTGCTGGGACTTCCTACGAAAAAACTGGATTCCATCATCTACTACGAACGCTATGTAGTGATACAGGCAGGTGTAAAAGCAGAAGATGATGTCGCTGAATACGATTTGCTTTCAGAAGAAGAATATCTCGATATTCTGGATACACTGCCTAAGGATAATCAGTATCTGGAGGATAGTGACCCGAATAAATTCATAGCCAAGATGGGTGCCGAAGCGATCTATGATCTGCTCGCTCGTCTGGATCTCGATGCACTTTCATACGACCTGAGGCACCGTGCAAGTAACGATGCTTCTCAGCAGCGTAAGAACGAAGCTTTGAAGAGACTACAGGTGGTGGAGTCGTTCCGTGCTTCCCGCGGACGCAACAAACCCGAGTGGATGATCGTACGTATCGTACCTGTTATTCCACCCGAATTGCGCCCGTTGGTTCCCCTGGACGGAGGACGTTTTGCAACTTCCGACCTGAACGATCTGTATCGCCGCGTGATTATTCGCAACAATCGTCTGAAGAGACTGATCGAGATCAAAGCACCTGAAGTGATCCTGCGTAACGAGAAACGTATGTTGCAGGAATCTGTGGATTCATTGTTCGACAATTCTCGTAAATCAAGCGCGGTTAAGACAGATGCCAACCGTCCGTTGAAATCTCTTTCCGATAGTTTGAAAGGTAAACAGGGGCGTTTCCGTCAGAACCTGTTGGGTAAGCGTGTTGACTATTCGGCTCGTTCGGTAATTGTTGTAGGTCCTGAATTGAAAATGCACGAATGTGGTATTCCTAAATTGATGGCTGCCGAACTTTACAAACCGTTTGTGATCCGTAAGTTGATCGAAAGAGGTATTGTGAAGACCGTTAAATCTGCGAAGAAGATCGTAGACCGTAAAGAGGCAGTGATCTGGGACATCCTGGAGCACGTCATGAAAGGCCATCCTGTATTGCTCAACCGTGCGCCGACGTTGCACCGTCTGGGTATTCAGGCATTCCAGCCCAAGATGATCGAAGGTAAAGCTATTCAGCTGCATCCACTGGCATGTACGGCTTTTAATGCCGACTTCGACGGAGACCAGATGGCTGTACACCTGCCTTTGAGCAATGACGCAATCCTCGAAGCACAGATGTTGATGCTGGCTTCACACAATATCCTGAATCCTGCCAATGGAGCACCTATCACCGTTCCTTCTCAGGACATGGTATTGGGACTTTATTACATTACTAAACTTCGTAAGGGTGCCAAAGGAGAAGGTCTTACTTTCTATGGCGCTGAAGAAGCCATGATTGCTTACAACGAAGGAAAGGTAGATATCCATGCACCGGTTAATGTAATCGTTGATGATATTGATGAAGAAGGAAATATCATTCCGGTAATGCGTGAAACTTCTGTCGGACGCGTGATCGTAAATGAGATCGTACCGAAAGAAGTAGGGTATATCAATACAGTTATCTCCAAGAAGTCACTGCGTGATATTATCGGAGACGTAATCAAGGTTTGTGGTGTGGCCCGTACGGCCGACTTCCTCGATGGTATCAAGGACTTAGGATATAAAATGGCCTTCCAGGGAGGACTTTCTTTCAACCTCGATGATATCATCATCCCGAAAGAAAAAGACGATCTGGTACAAAAAGGATACGACGAAGTCGAACAGGTGATCAATAACTATAACATGGGTTTCATCACCAACAACGAACGTTACAACCAGGTAATTGATATCTGGACACATGTCAACTCGGAACTGTCCAGTATATTGATGAAAACGATCTCAACAGACGATCAGGGATTCAATTCGGTATACATGATGCTTGATTCCGGTGCCCGTGGTTCTAAAGAACAGATCCGTCAGCTCTCAGGTATGCGTGGTTTGATGGCGAAACCTCAGAAGGCCGGTGCCGAAGGAGGTCAGATCATTGAAAACCCTATCTTATCCAACTTTAAAGAAGGTCTGTCGGTACTTGAGTACTTTATTTCTACTCACGGTGCCCGTAAAGGTTTGGCCGATACCGCTTTGAAAACAGCCGATGCCGGGTATCTGACCCGTCGTCTGGTAGACGTTTCTCACGATGTGATCATTAATGAAGAGGATTGCGGAACTTTGCGTGGACTGGTTTGTACAGACCTCAAGAACAACGATGAAGTGATCGCTACCTTATACGAACGTATCCTGGGTCGTGTATCTGTACATGATATTATCCATCCGACTACCGGTGAAATGCTGGTCGACGGAGGCGAAGAGATTACTGAAGATATTGCGAAGAAGATACAACAATCTCCTATCGAAAGTGTGGAGATCCGTTCGGTACTTACCTGTGAGTCTAAAAAAGGTGTTTGTGCTAAATGTTACGGACGTAACCTGGCAACGAATGCTATGGTTCAGCGTGGGGAAGCAGTCGGAGTGATCGCTGCTCAATCTATTGGTGAGCCGGGTACACAGCTTACACTGCGTACGTTCCACGCCGGGGGTACAGCTGCCAATATCGCTGCAAATGCAAGTATCGTAGCTAAGAACAAGGCCCGTCTTGAATTTGAAGAGCTTCGTACGGTAGATACAGTAGATGAAGCAGGAGAATCTGCAAAAGTAGTGGTAGGTCGTTTGGCTGAAGTACGTTTTGTGGATGTAAATACAAATATTGTACTGTCTACTCAGAACGTTCCTTATGGATCAACCTTGTATGCTGTCGATGGAGAAGTCGTTGAGAAAGGAAAACTCATTGCAAAATGGGATCCGTTCAATGCGGTGATCATCACGGAAGCTACCGGTAAGATCGAATTCGAAGGAGTGATCGAGAATGTAACGTATAAGGTGGAGTCAGATGAAGCAACCGGATTGCGTGAGATTATTATCATTGAATCCAAAGATAAGACCAAGGTTCCTTCCGCTCATATCCTTACGGAAAATGGAGATCTGATCCGTACATATAACCTTCCGGTAGGAGGGCACGTTGTAATAGACAATGGACAGAAGGTGAAAGCTGGTGAGGTAATTGTGAAGATCCCGCGTGCAGTAGGTAAGGCGGGTGATATCACGGGAGGTCTTCCGCGTGTAACTGAGTTGTTCGAAGCCCGTAACCCATCCAACCCTGCGGTAGTATCTGAGATCGATGGTGAAATTGCCATGGGTAAGATCAAACGTGGTAACCGTGAAATCATTGTTACTTCGAAGACCGGTGAGGTGAAGAAATACCTCGTTGCACTTTCCAAGCAGATCCTGGTACAGGAAAACGACTATGTGCGTGCCGGTACTCCTCTGTCCGACGGTGCTACTACTCCTGCGGATATTCTGGCTATCAAAGGTCCTACAGCCGTACAGGAATATATCGTGAACGAAGTACAGGATGTATACCGTTTGCAAGGGGTAAAGATCAATGACAAACATTTTGAGATCATCGTACGTCAGATGATGCGTAAAGTCGAAATTGACGAACCGGGTGATACCCGCTTCCTGGAACAGCAGATAATAGATAAACTGGATTTCATGGAAGAAAATGATCGTATCTGGGGCAAGAAAGTTATCGTGGACGGAGGTGACTCTCAGACGATGAAACCCGGACAGATTGTTACTGCCCGTAAATTGCGTGATGAAAACAGTATGTTGAAACGTCGTGACCTGAAACCGGTAGAGGTGAGAGATGCAGTGCCTGCAACTTCACGTCAGATCCTACAAGGTATCACACGTGCCGCTCTGCAAACATCAAGCTTTATGTCGGCCGCTTCGTTCCAGGAAACTACGAAAGTACTTAATGAAGCAGCGATCAATGGTAAAGTGGATCGTCTGGAAGGTATGAAGGAGAATGTGATCTGTGGTCATTTGATCCCAGCTGGTACCGGACAGCGCGAGTTTGATAAGATCATCGTAGGATCAAAAGAAGAATACGATCGTATTTTAGCCAATAAGAAAACTGTGTTGGACTACAATGATGTAGAATAATCGGTTTATATTAAATAAAGGAAAAAAGGGGCATTCGAATTGAATGCCCCTTTTTTATGTATTAGATAATTTCTTTTGGTTTATTAAACAAGGCATTTACTTAATGAAAGAAAAAGCTTATATTTGTCCTCCTTACAATTTAATTGAATGTAAATACGAGTTTTATTAAATAAGAATTACTTAATATGGAAAAAAACGGTGTTGACAACCCATTGCAGGTTGAATTGAAAGACGACGTAGCACAGGGTACGTATGCCAATCTGGCTATTATTACTCACTCCAGTTCGGAGTTTATTCTGGATTTTGTGCGTGTATTGCCAGGGGTTCCCAAAGCAGGAGTAAAGTCGAGGGTCATTCTTGCACCCGAACATGCCAAAAGATTGCTACGCGCATTGGAAGATAATATTGCCAAATATGAAAGAACTTGCGGAACAATCCGTATTCCGGATGCTCCAATCATTCCTCCCATTACAAATGTAAAAGGAGAAGCATAAAGAAAAAAATGTAGTGCATTGATTATTCAAATATTATTTGTAACTTTGCAGCCCAAAATGTATAGTTGCGAAAGTAATACAACAATAATATAAATTAAAATTTTAATCAAAAATGCCTACAATTCAGCAATTAGTAAGAAAAGGACGCACAGTGCTGGTGGAGAAAAGCAAATCTCCGGCGCTCGATTCGTGTCCTCAAAGACGTGGGGTTTGCGTGAGAGTATATACTACTACTCCTAAGAAACCAAACTCTGCCATGCGTAAAGTGGCTCGTGTACGTTTGACCAACCAGAAAGAGGTAAACTCTTATATCCCGGGTGAAGGTCACAACCTGCAGGAACACTCTATCGTGTTGGTAAGAGGTGGACGTGTAAAAGACCTTCCGGGGGTACGTTATCATATCGTACGTGGTACTCTGGATACAGCAGGTGTTGCCGGTCGTACACAAAGACGTTCAAAGTATGGTGCTAAACGTCCGAAACCAGGACAAGCAGCTCCGGCTAAAAAGAAATAATTAGTAAATTACAGTAAACATTCATTCGTTTTAGTTTATTGGATAGCTATACCGGTTGAGTAAATTCTTCAGAGGAAGAGTTGAAGTCAAAAGAAATAGACAACCAAAAACAAAACACTATTTTTCTAAAAATGAGAAAAGCCAAACCCAAAAAACGGGTGATCCTTCCGGATCCCGTTTTTAATGATCAAAAAGTTTCCAAGTTTGTAAACCATCTGATGTATGATGGAAAGAAAAACACTTCTTATGAGATCTTCTATGCTGCTCTGGAAACTGTGAAAACTAAACTTCCCAATGAAGAAAAATCAGCATTGGAAATTTGGAAAAAAGCATTGGATAATGTAACTCCTCAAGTAGAGGTTAAATCCCGTCGTGTAGGTGGAGCAACCTTCCAGGTACCGACAGAGATCCGTCCCGACCGCAAAGAGTCTGTATCCATGAAAAACCTTATTCTTTACGCTCGTAAAAGAGGAGGTAAAACAATGGCAGATAAGCTTGCTGCGGAAATCATTGATGCATTCAATGAGCAGGGAGGTGCATACAAACGTAAAGAAGATATGCACAGAATGGCTGAGGCTAACCGTGCATTTGCACATTTCAGATTCTAATACTATAAGAAATACAAATTAAAAACTTAAAGTAAGGAATTCGAAAATGGCAAAGCAAGATTTACATTTGACTCGTAATATTGGTATCATGGCGCATATTGATGCTGGTAAGACTACCACATCAGAGCGCGTTTTGTTTTACACAGGTCTTACACATAAGATCGGTGAGGTACACGACGGTGCTGCTACTATGGACTGGATGGCCCAGGAGCAGGAGCGTGGTATCACTATTACGTCTGCTGCAACCACTACACAGTGGAAATACAATGGTGATACTTACAAAATCAACCTGATCGATACTCCGGGACACGTTGACTTCACTGCTGAGGTAGAACGTTCCCTGCGTGTATTGGATGGTGCTGTTGCTACATATTGTGCGGTAGGTGGTGTAGAACCACAATCTGAAACAGTTTGGAGACAAGCGGATAAATACAATGTACCACGTATCGGATATGTGAATAAAATGGACCGTTCGGGTGCCGACTTCTTTGAAGTAGTGCGTCAGATGAAGGATATTTTAGGAGCAAATCCTTGTCCGATCGTAGTTCCTATCGGAGCAGAAGAAAGTTTCAAGGGCCTTGTAGACCTTATCAAGATGAAAGCTATCCTCTGGCACGATGAAACAATGGGAGCTGCCTACGACGTAGAAGAAATTCCTGCGAATCTGCTCGATGAATGCAACGAGTGGAGAGACAAGATGCTGGAAAAAGTAGCTGAATACGATGATGCGTTGATGGAGAAATATTTTGATGATCCTTCAACGATTACGGAAGAAGAAGTACTGAGAGCATTGCGTAACGCAACTATCCAGATGGCTATCGTACCTATGTTGTGCGGTTCTTCTTTCAAGAATAAAGGTGTTCAGACTCTGTTGGATTATGTATGTGCATTCCTTCCTTCTCCCACGGATACAGGGGATGTGGTGGGTACCAATCCGGATACAGGAGTTGAAGAATCAAGAAAGCCAACCGAGGAGGAAAAGACTTCAGCTTTGGCATTCAAAATTGCTACAGACCCGTATGTAGGACGTCTTACTTTCTTCCGTGTATATTCAGGGAAGATCGAAGCTGGCTCTTATACATATAACTCACGTTCAGGTAAGAAAGAGCGTGTATCGCGTTTGTTCCAGATGCACTCTAACAAGCAGAACCCTGTAGAGGTGATTGGTGCCGGTGATATCGGTGCGGGAGTTGGTTTCAAAGATATCCGTACCGGTGATACCCTTTGTGAAGAAGGAGCTCCGATCGTATTGGAATCTATGGACTTCCCGGAACCTGTAATTGGTATTGCAGTAGAGCCTAAGACTCAGAAAGATATGGATAAGCTTTCTAACGGTCTGGCTAAGCTGGCAGAAGAAGATCCGACATTTACAGTGAAGACAGATGAACAAAGCGGTCAGACTGTGATCTCTGGTATGGGTGAACTTCACCTCGATATCATCATCGACCGTCTGAAAAGAGAGTTCAAAGTAGAATGTAACCAGGGACGTCCTCAGGTTAACTACAAAGAGGCTATTACCAAGACTGTCAATCTCCGTGAAGTTTACAAGAAACAAACCGGTGGACGTGGTAAGTTTGCGGATATAATCGTGAATATCGGTCCTATCGATGAAGATTACGAACAGGGAGGTCTGCAGTTCGTTGACGAGGTGAAAGGTGGTAACATTCCCAAAGAATTTATCCCTTCCGTTCAGAAAGGTTTTGCTACTGCAATGAAGAACGGTGTATTGGCCGGATATCCATTGGATTCTCTGAAAGTAACATTGGTCGACGGTTCTTTCCACCCGGTAGACTCGGATCAGTTGTCTTTCGAGATCTGTGCCATTCAGGCGTATAAAAACGCCTGCGCGAAAGCAGGTCCTGTGTTGATGGAACCGATCATGAAACTGGAAGTTGTAACTCCTGAGGAAAACATGGGGGATGTTATCGGTGACCTTAACAAACGCCGTGGACAGGTAGAAGGAATGGAGTCAAGCCGCTCCGGTGCAAGAATTGTAAAAGCACAGGTGCCATTGGCAGAAATGTTCGGATATGTAACCGCTCTGCGTACCATTACTTCCGGTCGTGCTACTTCTTCTATGACTTATTCACACCACACTCCAATCTCGGCTTCTATTGCAAAAGCAGTATTGGAAGAAGTGAAAGGTCGCGTAGATCTGTTGTAAGAAACAAATATAAGTTGCAGGTTAGCGAATGACTCTTAACCTGCAACTTTACTATGTAATCATATTATTAATAAAATTCAGACATGAGTCAGAAAATCAGAATCAAATTGAAATCTTACGATCACAATCTGGTAGACAAATCAGCAGAAAAGATCGTTAGAACCGTGAAGGCTACAGGTGCTATTGTAAGTGGTCCTATTCCTCTTCCAACTCACAAGCGTATTTTTACAGTGAACCGCTCAACGTTCGTGAATAAAAAATCAAGAGAACAGTTTGAGCTTTCATCGTATAAGAGATTGATCGACATCTATAGCTCTACAGCAAAAACCGTAGATGCCCTGATGAAGTTGGAACTGCCCAGCGGTGTGGAAGTTGAAATTAAAGTTTGATAATTAAATTATAGTGAAATGCCAGGATTATTAGGAAAAAAAATCGGAATGACATCCGTTTTCAGTGCCGATGGTAAAAATGTACCATGCACTGTTATCGAAGCAGGTCCTTGTGTGGTAACTCAAGTGAAAACTATCGAAAAAGATGGTTACGCAGCAGTACAGTTAGGTTTCATGGATAAAAAAGAGAAACATACGACTAAGCCGCTGAGGGGACACTTTAAGAAAGCAGGAGTTACACCAAAGAGACACTTGGCCGAGTTCAAAGAATTTGAGAGTGAACTGAATCTGGGAGATACGGTAAATGTTGAGTTGTTCAGCGATGCCGCTTTCGTAGATGTTGTCGGTACTTCTAAAGGTAAAGGATTCCAGGGT
>DALZBD010000024.1:0-16649 GCA_031977515.1 Bacteroides sp.
AGATAGAAGCAGGGCCGCTTGTTTTTGTCTCCGGAGTATTGTACTTTTGTTCTTTTACCGGTAGAAGCAGAATAGATTTTGAAAGGTATCTATTTATAGTATTCCTGTACATATAATAGCCTTATACACAATTTATATTCACTCAAACAACAAACTATCTCATGAAAATCCCAAAGACCTTTTTTATTATCTGTCTGGCTCTTTTTTCAGTAGTGAGCCTGCATGCGCAACAGGGTGTGAACTCTACCTACAAAAATGAGCATCGGAATGAGGTCTACCGACCCGACGGAAATGTAGACGGTGTGCAGAAACCAGTGAAGAATATCATTCTGATGATTGGCGACGGAATGGGCATCAATCACATTGCCGCTACGATGTATGCACATGACAATGAGTTGACCATTACTCAGATCCCTACCATAGGGATGATCAAAACACAGTCTTCCAACCGGTTTACAACCGACTCTGCCGCTTCGGGTACGGCCTATGCTACAGGCAAAAAGACCTACAACGGCGCAATCGGAGTAGACCCGGACACCAGTCGCATAGCCAATATTCCTGAGATCCTGGCTCCGCAGGGAATCATTTCGGGTGTGGTGACCACTGATAATATATTCGGTGCTACGCCTGCTGCTTTCTTTGCCCACCAGCCCCAACGCAATATGTCCGGGGAAATTCTGCATGATCTGCTGGATTGTCCGCTGTCTTTTGTTGCCGGTGGATCGGTAGAAGCTTTCGAAAAGGTTTTTCCGGATTATAAGGAAAAACTTTCTCAGGAGAGATATACCGTATTGCATGATTACACGCTGCTTCCTCAATACCAGCAGGCAGAACGGATCATCTATGTAGCTCCCTCGGAAGTGCAGAGGCTCAAGAAAGACGGTCGCCCCGACTTTCTGCCAGCCACTACCCGGTATGCCATTGATTTCTTAAAGAATAAGTCTTCCCAGGGATTCTTCCTGATGGTGGAAGGAGCGCGTATCGATTCGGGTGGCCATGCCAATAATCTGGAGACGGTGATCACCGAGACGCTTGACTTTGACGAGGCTGTGGCGGAGGCACTGAAATTTGCAGATCGTGATGGTGAGACGCTGATTGTGATTACCGCAGACCATGAAACCGGAGGCATGAGTCTTCTGAAAGGAGATATCTCTACTTCCGAAATGGAAGTTTGCTTTACTACCAAAGGGCACTCTCCGGTACTGGTACCTGTGTTTGCTTATGGTCCCTGCTCGGATCAGTTCAAAGGATTTATGGAGAATACCGATCTGATGGAAAAGATTGTTTCTTTGCTGAAGAAATAATTTGAGGCGGAAACTGTCGTGAAATGGAAACCGCAAAAGGGAATGTATCAGAAGTAAACTTATATCCCTGACGGAGATATCCAATGAGTTTTACCTTATACAGGGGAGTGGAATACCATATACATGGTATTTCATACTCCTGTATAGTATTTTATCTTTGCACCCATAAAATAAGGTGCAAATTTCAGGAAGACTGATCCGGAACATTCTGAGTCCGTATCTCTTTTGTATATAAGGTATTACTCATTGATAAGAAGACAGATGAAGAAACTATTTAAGAATACAATAGTACAACTGCTCCTGGCAGTGGTAGTGGGTGTGGTGTTGGGGTTGACTGCCGGAGAACCGGTGATGAAGGTGGTGTTGTCTGTAAAGATGATCAGCGGACAGGTGATCTTCTTTCTGGTACCTCTCATTATTTTCGGTTTTGTGGCTCCTTCTATTGCTTCTTTGCGTAGCAATGCTTCGCGGGTATTACTCTTTGCTTTTACCCTGGCTTATCTTTCTTCCATAGGTGCGGCATTGTTTGGTCTGGGAGTCGGATATGGTATTATTCCTTTGCTCCATATCAGCCCTGTGACCGAAGGGCTGCGTAGCCTGCCTGCACAGCTGTTTTTGTTAGAGATCCCTCCGGTGATGAGTGTCATGTCTGCTTTGGTATTATCCATTTTCGTTGGCCTTTCTGCTGCCTGGACCCATAGCCGGAATGTCATCGACCTGTTGCACTCTTTTCAGGATATGGTTCTGTTATTGGTCCGGAAGATTTTATTGCCCGTACTCCCTTTCTTTGTGGCTGCCAATTTCTGTGTACTGAGCTATGAAGGTGCTATTACCCGTCAGTTGCCGGTCTTCCTGTCAGTGATTGGGATAGCGATCCTTTGTCATTATATCTGGCTGGCCATTCTTTACCTGATTGCTTCGTTGTATTCCGGAAAGAATGCATTGAAGGTGCTGCGGCATTATGGCCCCGCCTATCTTACTGCTTTGGGGACCATGTCTTCGGCGGCTACTCTGGGTGTGGCTCTGGAATGTGCTGCAAAAAGTCGTATGATCCGCAAAGATACCATAGACATATCTATTCCTTTGTTTGCGAATATACATTTGTGCGGGTCTATATTGACAGAGGTATTTTTTGTCCTGACCGTGTCTCAGCTACTTTACGGGAGTATGCCTGATATCGGCACAATGGTGCTGTTTATTCTATTATTGGGCTTCTTCGCGATTGGAGCTCCCGGTGTACCCGGAGGTACGGTGCTGGCCTCTCTGGGACTGATTGTTGCTGTTCTTGGCTTTGATGAAGTGGGAACAGCTTTACTGATTACTATTTTTGCTTTGCAGGATAGCTTTGGTACCGCTTGCAATGTCACAGGAGATGGAGCGTTGGCATTGATTGTGGATAAATTTACACAAACGGCAGAGCAAGCTGATCAGGAACTGCCCTGATTGAGGCAGGTGAATCCTTTTAAAATGGCTCCTTATGATGAAATTTACAGGAGCCATTTTTCCCTGTCAGACATCCGGGTCATGCTCATCTCCGAGTGCCGTTTCAGCAATCCATGCCCACGTATTGGCAATCATTAAATCGTAGTTGTTTTGTATAAGTCCGTTGCCTGTGAGTTTACCTCCGGCTGACGTTTTTGTGTGTAACCACTGTGAACCACAAAATACAATTCTTCGCTTGGTATCGATTCCCATTATGATCTGTGTCTCATCGGTCGTATTTACAATAATAGGAGTGATCTCAGGATGATCTGTTGCGCTGATGCAAGATTGTATTCCAGGTCCTGCAACATCTATGGTTCCACTCAGGGAACCGAATGGTCCATTTATTACTGCATCCAGCGCATTGTCCGGGAACATATACTTTGTATAGTATGTAGGACTATAGCTTTTCATGTTGATCCCCAGATACTCGAGCAGCACCAGGTTGGAGTTGAGGTCGCTTTGTATCACCAATACCCGTTTGTCGTCTTCTTCCAACCAGGCCACTATATTTCTTGCTTCCTCAGGGGTCACAGCGTTGGCACTTGTACTTGTGTTCTTTGAAACAACAGGCATATAAACGACATTGAACAGGTCCAGCAGAGCCGGTACAAACTCTGTCTGAAAAGGCAATCCTGCGATAATAAATCCTTCAAAAGGAACTGTCCCATTCCATCCAAAATTGTTTTGGTTCTTCAGGATTTCCTGTAGTCCTTTTCCATAGGTGCCCAAAGGGTTGTTGTCCAATGATATATCAATATTAAGGACTTCATCTCCCAGATTGCCGTGTATGCCTGTGATATTGAAGATGGTAACATAGTCACGCATCCTGCGGGTTCCCTGATTGATGGTAACCACAAATTTTATATTTCCGGAGGTAACTAATACATATTCGGTATAGATCTCATCTGCTTCATTGTTTTCCAGTGCACTGGCGCGTATGGTCTTCCGGTCATTCTCTATTTCCACCCGGAAACGGTCGCTGAAAATCAATGCTCCTTTGGGACTTGTGGGAAAAACATTTGCATTCTCATCACAGAACTGTATATCATAGAGGTTCAGGTCTGATTTAACTGAGAGGGTACGGGTCGAGTTTTTATAAAAGTGGAGATCCATAACCTGTGAGTCAATGGTCATGTAGTCTTCCGTGCCTCCGACTTCCATGTTGTCCCAGATCAGCACAGATGCTGTCAGGTCATAGGGCATTGCTCCATCCGGATCGGTCGCCCCTGCACCTGATACCTTCTCAATCGTGATGGTATAGTTCTTATTTCGCAGGAAAGGAAGATATTCCTTGTTATCGTTTGTCAGATCCAGACGGTAGTAGCTGGGTTGTTGGCTACCATCATACAGGGCCTCTACGATGATCCAGGTTGCATTTTCTTTGTACACGGTTTCTGCATCCAGTGATTCGGGAATATAAATACTTCCGGCTTTTTTTCCATCGGGACTCTGTATCTCTTCTGTGGTCACATCTGCAACCGCGTTTTCGGGTATGCTTGGCAGAAAGACTTTATCTTTATTTGCTTCCGTACCGTCGCCGATCCTGTCTGGGATGATCTGTATCAGGTTGTTTGCCTGGAATACCTGAATGCTCAGTAACTCAAAGTCAGTGACATTTTCCGGTAGTATGACAGCAGCGTCTACGGTTACATTTATTTTGGCCAGTGCCCGGATCAGGATCACATCCGTAATCTCTGTCTGCGCAGATTCCTTACTGATCCCGCCGGGAAAGTAGGTTTCCCCCCACATCGGAAACAGTTCGTTCTGAGTGCCCGTGGAGGTGAAGCCTGTAGTCAAAGCCTTCTTTACCTTCTCTTTTGAATCACCTATCCTGAGATTCGCAGACGAAACTGCCGTATGTGAATTGGCTATGATCCAGATGGTCGCTTCTTCTGTGGTAGCAACAGTTCTTACAGATATACTTCCGGCATCTCCGGTAAAAGGGAAGAGTTGACGTTCATACAATGCGTCGCGATGGAAAATGATCACATCCAGTTCTTTGATCTCCTCTTCATTTCTGCCCAGCCCACCCATGCTTCTGGTTTGAATGTCACTGGTGGAAAGATTGAAAGAAAGAGTGATCTCCTGTTCCGGATCGGTTTCAGGAGTGTCTTTTCCCAGGTCTTCCGAACAGGAAATCCCTGTAAAGAGAATGATATAACCTATTATGTATAAAAATGCCTTTTTCATATAGCAATAATTATGATCATCAATTGTACGATCAGTCGGTTTTTATGGTTTCAACGTGCTACATCCGGATCATATACATCTCCGAGAACTGTTTCGGCAACCCATGCCCAGATATTTGCAAACAGAAGGTCCAGGTCGGTCTCTACTTTCCCGTTTCCGGTCAGCAGCGAATAAGGACTACTATGCATATAAAAGTCTGACATATAAAGTATTCTTTTGTTTAGATCCGCAGCTATCACCATGTAATCTCCTGTGGGATCAGTCAACAATGGGGTCAGATGCGGATTGGCTGCCCTACTCATGATATTAAATGGAACAACGACCATATTATTAACTGTTTTATGAGCTGTTACTTCTCCAAAGGGGCCCTTCAGAAACGTATCGGTTGCATCTCCACTGATCGTATACGAAAAATTATGTAAAGAAGTGGTGTGGGTGCCGAATGTTTCGACAAGAGTGGTATTACTTGTATAAAGAATCAGTACTTTCTGGTTGTCACCGGTATCTTCCAGCCATTGTTTCAGGATCCGAGCAGTTGTGGCATCGTTATTATAAATAATGCCATGTCCTATAAGAACCACATCGAACATCCGTATCAGATAGGAGGTGATAGGCAATTGATAATTCTGTCCGGAAATCTTAAAGCCGTCAAATGAAACGATACCATTTATTCCGAAAAGGTCTTCATTGCGTATCAGATCCCTGAGCACAGAATTACCCGTAGGATCAGTACTCACTGCATTCATCACTTCATCTCCCAGATCTCCGTTTAGTCCCAACGGATTATATAGTTTTACGTAAGTCCTTTCTCCACGTATATGCTGGTCGATAGTCATAGTGAACAGGATGCTTCCTGCTCTCCCGAATAACCGTTGAACTTTGTGAGTGGTACCGTCATTCTCTTTCAGCGCGGTAGCATAGATTGTTTTTCCGTCTGCCGATATCCTTACCTTAAAATCATTGTTTGACATCATCCCTCCCGGGCCGATGGGTGCTGTTTCTCCGGTAGGATCCCCATTTTCGTCCGCCCATTCCAGTGTATATGTGTCAGCAAAATCAGTATCTATGGAGACTGTGTCCATGGCTGCTCTGGCAAAATGGAGCGAGAAAGTACGCTTGCTGGTCGTCAGGTATTTCCCATTCTTATCAAATATAGTATGGGAACCGTCCTCTTCCCAGATGATATACGTATTGATGTCTTCGGAAGCCTCTTCCAATGCGTCTGCTATCGTCTGTTTTCCCGGTCCTGTGACACTGGTGATGGTAAGCGTATATTTGTGGTTACGGATCGCTTCTCCGGCAGATCCTTTAGGCCCCAGATCTACCCGGTAATAGGAAGGGCTGCTGTTGTTCTGATATTTTCCCTGAATGATCAGGCAGGTCGGTTCGTCTGTGACCGGGTCGCACGCTTCACCTTCAGGCAGATAGATGTGGGTGATACTGTTCCCAACGGCTTTGTATTCCTGAGAAATCAGATCTTTCACTGCAGCGTCTGGCACACTGGTCCTGGATACACTGATGTAGTTGCCACTTGCATCCCTACTGAATGCATCATCATCCGGAGCGATCTGGAAAAGGTCGTTCATGCGATGTACAGTAGCTTTCTCCAATTGAAAACGGTTGGATATATTCTCATGGGCCACAACATCTACCCGTGCAAAAGCACGCATCATTTTCACTTCGGGAAACACTGTATTCTCTCCCAGTCCATCCATTCTCAACTCTCCCGACATGGGAAAAATATCTCTTCGGGAGATGAAATTCTCATAACGTACATAAGCCAGTTTTTTTGCCTCTTCCGCGGTTATCGTTCCCCCCTGCGTCTCAAGCCGGTTTATATTTTCGTGAAGAGTAGCGCTGATATTGGCTATAAAAAATAGCCTGACCTGTTTGCTGGTAGGCAACAGACTTGCTTCAAAACGATATCCTCCGGCCGTCTTTACCAGGTCTCTGCCTGATGCAAGTCTGATAAAATCATTGTCATGAAAGACCAATATATCTATTTCCCGGATCGTATATTCATTATCCGCCATACCTCTGGTCTGCACCTCAGTAGGTGCGGGAACAGATAAGGTGAAGCTGACTTTAACCTCATCACCTGTGATACCAGGTTCGGGTACCACTCCCGACTGGTCGTCTGAGCAGGAAGACATCAGAAAGATGAATATATATAGTATAAAGCGATGTTTCATGTTTATTTCATTGAGTCGTTACTCATTAAATTTCACCGGGAGTATGGATGGAATTCCAGTTCTCATGTATATCAGACCAGTTGACAGGAACTATTCTGGTCACAACATAGCCACCGTCCACCTCTTGTATGCCAAGCTCAAGTGTAAACTCATGTGTCTTTTGAAGATATTCCGAAACATCTTCCGGCTCTATATCTTTCAATAAATAGGGCAACAGATTGGTTTCAAGCATAGGACGAAATTCCATACGTGTATCCCATAACTTTATCCGCAGGTCGGTATTTTCATTGATCTGCAACGTGTTGAATGTTACCAGCAGATCATGATTCCGGGTGTTGGGAGTCTCCGAGATGGGCATATAGACAATGGTGCGTTCCGAGTCGTCAGTAGTGTTGTCATAAGAATATTCTCCGTTTGTTGCCGTTATGACTACCTGCTGATTGACTTCATACAGGGATGAAAAAGCATGTTCAATTCCCGAGAATACGAACCGGATGATCTTTGTATTTCTCGATAGATGAATGATACATACTTGTTTTTCTTCTTCTTTCTTTATGGTGAAAGTGGATTTTCCATGAAAAAGTATAGGTAATTCGGTATCTACTTCGTTGTCCTGTGTTTCCAGAGTCAAATGAAGCTGGTTGATACTTTCCAGGTCGTGTACGTCCGGTAAGTAAAATTCCGGTACATGGGTATTGCCCCAGATAACAGCGGTATACGTACCTTCGCCGAGATCCAGCGGAAGTCTGTTTTCTGTAAGCCCGGAAACATATACCTCCAGTTTCCGGAGGAAAGCTGCATTTTCATCAAACAGAAACACATCTATATATTCCACCTCTTTTTCAAAAAGATCAATACCCTGTTCATTGTAATCATAAATAAACTTCAATGAAAAATCAATTGCAGGTTCAGTCTCACAATCTTCATAATCTTCAGAAAGACAACCGTACAACGACAGACATGTCATTATACAGCTGACCAGGGAAAATATGGATATAAAGCTTCTGTTCATGTTGCCTCTGCCCTTCATAAATGTTCAGGAAAAAGTATCAGGTGATAGAGTTCCGGGAAGGCTACTCCCCGGAACTCTGTGGCTATTTTGTGAGATGGGATTAAATTTCTCCACCCTGGTTGATGTCATGCCATCTGGCAATTGTAATGGTTGCTTTTACCAGCCCGCTTCCGTCTAATGGAGTTTCCGGTTCCGGAATCAGTTCTTCTTCGTCATCAGTTGGTTCGCCGGCATTAGATACCTTGTCTATAGTAACTTTATAGAAAGAGTTTCTTTTTACTGTATATTTATCTGCAGCATCCTTATCAGCCAGATACAAGGTATAGTAACAGATACCTCCCTCGTATTTCACAGCTTCTTCATTGGCTCCGGGAGTTGGCTCATTTGCATAAAACCCTGGCTGATATTTGATGGGGTTATCCGGGTCTGTATTTTTAATACGCCAGAAAGTTCCTCCTTGGAGATCACTCTGGGTTCCGTCTGCTATATGTTGATCGTTAGGTACAAACTTACCCTTGATGTACACTACAGTAGCATTCCCTTCTTTGGGGATTTTGTTCGCGTTTTCCAGACAGTAGGTGAACGTATTAGCTGCGTCGTCTGCACTCTGATAGTCGTCCACCGGACCGAAATAAGCATTTGCATCTACAGTCTCGTCTTCGTAATTAGGAGTGATCAACACATTGCTGGCATCTCTGTGGTAGTGTTGTACCACATACATCTTTTTAGGGTTATGGCCCACTTTGTATGATATATTCTCCAATGTGCCATACAAGCCATCCTGTGTAGAGGCGAGAAGATTATCTCTTACGGCCACTTTAGCCATAGCGCGTCCGAGCTCCAGAGTCACGTGGTTTGTTCCGTCTTCTTTGCGTATATTGATCATTTCTGTCTGAAGACCCTTCAGAGTCGACATCATGAATCCACGGTTTTTTAGATTGGGATTCGCTACAGAGCCGGACTTCAGGTACCCTATGATCTGGTCTACCTCATCAAGTTCCAGCACATAGTCTTTGATACCCTGTACCAGTACATTCTGGTCTGGAGAGAATTGATCCTGATTGCTCATCAATTCGCTTACAGGTACATTGGCGACCACATAAAAAAACTTGGCTCCCAGAGTTACCTCAAATTCCGAAGTCAAAGTTTCCTGAGTAGGATCTTTGGGAGGGTCATTCCGATTACCTATAGGCACAGCTTCAATGTGTTCGAGGATCTGATTCTGGTTGAATACCAGAATGGCATAGTTGTAGAGAGGTACCTCCTGAGGGGTGGGTTTATTATCCGGGAAGGATGCCCGGGTACTGAAGCTTGTTGCATCTACAGTCACTCTCACAATTGCCTTCTCATTGGTCGGGGTGACATCAGGAGCATCCCCTTTGTCATGGCTACAGGAGGCCAGTATCAGACCGGCAGCAAACAAAGAAATGAACGATTTGATTTTCATTGTTTTAAAATTAAGTAGTTTAAAAATTGTATGTGATTAGATTGATATTAATATGTTGAGAATTTATTATTCTGTCCCAATACCCAAACTCTTATTTCGTAGGTTTTCATCTATTATTTATTTTCTTTTCATGGGGTGTTTTTAAATAAAATTATGATTAAGAGTGGTATTTTGTATTTTATAAGTCTGACAAATATAATTTGTTGATGCTATTCATCAAAATGAATCATTAGTAGGCTCATGTAACTTTAACAATTATTGTGTTTTCTCTTTGTCGCCGGATCAGATATGTATTTTGTATAAGGAGATGAGAATGATTATTTGTATGGATTTAACAAATATTTAATATGATCGTGGCTTGTTAGCTACATAAAATCCCAGAGAACTGACAGGTGTTTCAGGATACCAGACCTTAGTAAACTTATACAGGAATCAACCTGATATTTTCTCTTTGTTTATTATAACTTATGAAAAAAGGGAGAATGTAAGAAGTTGGGAAAAAGGAGTATGTAATCTAAAGGGAAGATATCCTGATAAAGAGTGCCAGTGGGGTGAATCAAAGTCTCACATACCGATTGTCTTTTCGTATCAGCCCCGGAAAGATTGTATGACCAGCCCTGTGCGAATCACAAGATCGGTGGAGTCAAAGTGTTGGATTCAACCCTGGCACATGAATTGCTCCCTATCGGGGGCTTTATCTCGATCTATTTTATGCTTGCTTACCATAAGCTATATGATCCCATTGGTGTGCAATGGTGCAGGAATACAGCACTGCGATGCATTTATGTGCAGAGGTATGTTTTACTCGCGCTGTGAACATACACTCCGTATGCGGTTGGCTTATACTAAAAAAAGAAGGTACTTTTGTGAAAAGTACCTTCTTTTTATCTGTTTCGCTTTTGCCAGACTTATTTGTTCGTAACAAAGCGTTTTTCTTTGATTCTTGCTTTTTTACCGGTGAGTGCACGGATGTAGTACAATTTGGCACGACGTACCTTACCCACTTTGTTCACTTCGATGCTGTCGATAGCTGGTGATTCGAGAGGGAAAATTCTTTCTACACCTATCGTTCCTGACATCTTGCGTACAGTGAAACGTTTCTTTTCTCCGTGACCGGCAATTTTGATAACAACACCGCGGTACAGCTGTACACGCTCTTTGTTACCTTCAATAATACGGTATGCAACGGTAACAGTGTCACCGGCCTTGAACTGAGGATGTTGTTTGCCGGTAGCAAATGCTTCTTCTGCAATTTTGATTAAATCCATTGTTATTTCTATTAAATTGATTTAGTATCTACGCAACGTAACAAGTAACTCTTCTTTGACAGCGGTTGCGCGAAAGAGGTGCAAAGGAACGAATTATTTTTCGGATAGCCAAATGTTTATGCATAATCTCCTCTTCTTTTTGATCTTTTCTGATGCTGAAAAAGAAGATAAAAACGTAAACATTTGTTGCCGATTGGGTAAAACAAAGTGAAAAGAGTTATATTTGTAGAATATAGGATGCGCCTTGGCATAGAAAACAAACAGATTTGTTTCTCTGCTCCCGGCTTTCACTATATTTGCATGATATAGAATATGCTTTTTTTAGACATAAGAACATAGGAACAAATGAATTTAATAGAGAGAATTGAAGATACGGAAATAATGCGTAAATAAAAATATGTTCTTTTGTTCTTTTGTCTAAAAAACATTGTACAACTGAAATAAAATCTGAATAAGCTTATGATACAATCAGGTAAAACCATACTCACAGCAGCCCTGCTGGGACTTATGTTCACTGCCAGCGGGTGCCGCAGTACACGAAGTCTGCCTGTGCCGGAGACGAGCGAACAGGCGATACGTGTGACCGGTAGCCGTATGGAAATGTCTGCTGAGTGGGACCGTAGTCCCGATCCGGTAACCGCATCTATCCTTGCTCCTTACAAAGCAATCGTGGATAGTATAATGACCCCGGTTGTGGGAAGAAGTGCCATGGGGATGGAGGCTCGCCGTCCGGAAAGCCTGCTTTCCAATCTGGTGGCCGACGTTTTTCGCCAGTCTGCCATACCCTATCTGGGACGTCCGGCCGATATGGCAGTAGTAAATATGGGTGGGTTGCGAAGCAGCCTGAGTGCGGGAGATATTACCTACGGAACTATTTACGAGATCCTGCCGTTTGAGAATTCTCTGTGTCTTCTTACGCTGAAAGGAAGCACATTGAGGCAACTGATGGAGAACATAGCCCTGGTAGGAGGAGAAGGTATCAGCAATGCACGGCTGGTCATCACCCGCGACGGGAAGTTGGTAAGTGCTACCGTGGGAGGTGAAGAGATTGACGATGAGCGACGTTATGTGGTAGCTACATTGGATTATCTCGCAGAGGGCAACGATAAGTTATCTGCTTTCCGCCAGTCGGAAGAACGCGTTTGTCCGGAAGGGGCAACCATCCGTGATATTTTTCTGGAATATGTGCAGGCTCAGGCGGAAAAAGGTCTGGAGGTGACTTCGCAGATTGACGGACGTATCACCGTCCGTCAATAGGATATGTTCCTGAAAGTGACTTCAAAACTCCCTGGTATTAATCCTCAGAGAATGATCGTAACCATGGAGAATAATTGTAAATCGTAAATCTGTAAATCGTAAATCATTTTATGAACCAAAAAATATATAGATTATTTCTGCCTGTTTGTCTGACTGCCTGTCTGCTGCTCTCTCAGTCGGCATGGGCACAACGGGAACTTGTCATTCTGCATACCAACGACACGCATAGCCGGATAGAGCCGGTCGAAGTCAATTCAGCCGATACCCGTTCGGCAGGTAAAGGAGGCTATGTAAGACGGGCCACGTATATCAATGAGATGCGTACGCAATATACCGACCTGCTTTTGTTCGACAGCGGCGACTTTTCACAGGGAACACCTTATTACAATCTCTTTAAAGGAGATGTGGAGGTGAAGCTGATGAATGCCATGAAATACGATGCGGCCACGATCGGCAATCATGAGTTTGACTTCGGTATGGACAACCTGGCCCGGTTGTATCGTATGGCGGAGTTCCCGATCGTCTGTTCCAACTATGAGGTGACGGGGACCGTATTGGAGGGACTGGTAAAACCTTACCTGATCCTGCAACGTGGCGGAACGAAGATCGGTGTGCTTGGCCTCGGTGTAAAACTAAAAGGCCTGGTCGCAGACGAAAACTGTCAGGGGGTCATCTATAAAGACCCGGTGGAAACAGCCAATGAAGTAGCTGATCTGTTGAAAAACCGGGAAAAGTGTGACATTGTTATTTGTCTCTCCCATCTGGGGCACAAATCTTCCCGGAATTATCCCGATTCGGATCAGTCATTGGCACCCCAGTCACGTAACATAGATATCATCATCGGAGGACACTCCCATACCTATCTCGAAGAGCCGGAAGTATATACCAATGCGGATGGCAAAGAGGTCCTTGTGACACAGATGGGCAAAAATGCTATTTATGTGGGAAGGCTGGATGTAGTGCTTCCCTGAAAATCCAATGAACCACTCCTGATCGCGGCTGTTAAAGAGAGGTTGCGCTTGATCCGCCCTGTTTCCGGCAGCGATGATACAGAAAATCAATAGAACCATGAACCGTAAAATAATCTCTTCCCTGATCTTAACCTTCACCTTATTCATCTGTTTCGTTTCACAGGTCAGAGCACAGGTAGATCCTTTGATCCTGAACAAGGCTTCGCGTGACCAGCAGTGTCAGCAATGGGTCGATTCGGTATTTGGGTCACTTAGCCTGAAAGAGAAAGTCGGACAGTTGTTTGTGTATACCATTGCCCCGGTACAGACCAAACAAAATGAAGCGTTGCTACGCGACGCGGTGAAAACCTATAAAGTAGGAGGACTGCTCTTTTCCGGAGGTTTGATGGAAAATCAGGCACGCCTGACCAACAGTGCCCAGGAAATGGCACAGGTGCCGATACTGATCACTTTCGATGGCGAATGGGGACTTTCCATGCGTCTGCGCAACACCCCGATTTTTCCCCGGAATATGATACTGGGCTGTATTCAGGACGATCGTCTGATCTATGAATATGGTCAGGAGGTGGCCCGCCAGTGCCGCGAGATGGGAGTGCATGTCAACTTTGCTCCCGTAGCGGATGTGAACATCAATCCGCGGAACCCGGTGATCAACACCCGCTCGTTTGGTGAAGATCCGGAACGGGTGGCCGATAAAGTGATCGCTTATTCTACGGGTCTGGAAAGCGGAGGGATACTGAGTGTGAGCAAGCACTTCCCCGGTCATGGAGACACGGATGTGGACTCTCACCATGCGTTGCCCAGATTGCCTTTTACCCGCGAACGTCTTGATAGTGTGGAGCTATATCCGTTCCAGCAGATGATCCGTGCCGGTCTCGGCGGTGTCATGGTCGGACATCTGGAAATACCGGTTCTGGAACCCGAACCCGGTTGCCCGTCGTCGCTCTCCCGGAATGTGGTGCATGGGCTGCTCAAAGAGGAAATGGGATTCCGCGGATTGGTCTTTACCGATGCCCTTGCCATGAAAGGCGCAGGGAATGAAAACCCCAGTTTGCAGGCCCTGAAAGCGGGCAATGATATGGTTTTGTCTCCTCCTCGTCTGAAATCAGAGATTGAGGCGGTGCTGAAAGCCGTAGAAAAAGGAGAATTGAGCGAAGCGGAGGTCGATGAAAAGTGTAGAAAGGTGCTTACCTATAAATACATGCTCGGTTTGGCACAGATGTCGGAAGTACGTCTGTCAGGACTCGAACAGCGGATCAATACTCCACAGGCAACCGACCTCATCCGGCGAATGCTGCAGGCGGCAGTGACCCTGGTCACGAACAAGGGGCGAACCTTGCCACTGGATATTCAGCAGGAGGAGAGTGTGGCGGTATTGCAGGTAGGCGGGGCTTCTGATGCCGAAACCTTCATCAAAGGATTGGAGCAATACGCTCCTGTCAGGCGTTTCCACCTTGCCGGTGGTCTGGGGGAGGCTGCTTCGGATCAACTCGTTCAACGCATGAAGGCCTGCAAACGCATCATTGTTTGTGTGACGGCTTCCCAGATGACTGCTTATCAGACTTTCTTCGATCGTTTTGACCCGGAAGACCCGGTGACGTATGTCTTCTTTACTCCCAACAAACCCATGACACAGATCGAAACAGCACTATCGAAAGCTTCCGCAGTGATCTGGGCACACTCTACCAACCGGGATGTACAACGTCATACCGCAGATGCTGTGTTTGGACAAGCTACGCTGGACGGAAGGCTGTCGGCCAGTGTCGGTACACTTTTTCGTCCCGGGCAGGGAGTGACATTGCGCTGCGGCGAACTGCCTGTATATCTTCCCGAAGAATACGGAATGAATCCTGCTGTCCTGGAGCGGATTGATGAGATCGCTCTGGAAGGTATCACCAAAGATGCTTATCCAGGGTGCCAGATCGTGGTGCTCAAAGAGGGAAAAGCCATGTACAACAAGACTTTCGGAACCCATACGGGCAAAGGAAGTGCGGAGGTCGAAAGAGAAGACATCTACGATGTGGCTTCTCTCACCAAGATGACAGGTACGTTGCTCGCTGTGATGAAGGCGTATGACAAAGGGCTGTTCAACCTGACAGACAAGATAAGCGACCATCTTCCTTACCTGAAAGGAACCAATAAAGAAAATATCACGATCCGGGAGTTGCTTTTCCATGAGTCGGGCATTGCTTCCAGTATTCCATTTTACAGGGAAGGGATCGATACCGAGAGTTATCCCGGTACGTTGCTGAGTGCCAAACGAGATGCCACGCATCCCCTGCAACTGGCTGCCCGTGTATGGGCCAACCCGAATTTCTCTTTCAAAGAAGGTCTGGTCTCTTCCGTACGCACAGACACACATACGCTGCATGTCGTAGACAGTATGTGGATCGACCGGGAGTTTCAGCAGGAGATCAACCGGAAAATAGCCTCTTCCAAAGTGGGGGAAAAAAAGTACGTATATAGCTGTGTTGGCTTTATCCTCCTTCAGCAGATGGTCGAGAAGCTGACCGGTGTCCCTCTGGATACCTACCTGATGCGTGAGTTCTACGACCCCATGGGACTCCAGCGCACGGCTTATCTCCCTCTGCGCTACTTCGGAAAAGAGGAGATCGTACCTTCTGCCGTAGACAGGTTTGTCCGTAAGACTACCATACAGGGATATGTACACGATGAAGCCGCGGCATTTCAGGGGGGAGTATCAGGGAATGCCGGACTTTTTTCCACAGCCACCGAGATCGCTCAGATCTGTCAGTTATTGCTCAACGGAGGAGAGTTTCGCGGAAAGCGTTATCTGGGAGAAGAGACATGTAGGCTGTTTACTACGGAGACCTCCTCCCGCAGCCGACGTGGTCTGGGGGTAGACAAACCAGACCGCAGAAATCCGGATCGCAGTCCATGTGCCAAAGCTGCACCAGCTTCCGTATACGGTCATACGGGATTCACAGGTACCTGTGTCTGGGTAGACCCGGACAATGAACTGGTGTATGTGTTCATCAGCAACCGTACGTATGCTTCCACGGTGACCAACCAACTGTCTAAACTGGGTATACGCAAACGTATCCAGGAGGTGATTTATGAGTCACTGATGGATGGAAGATCCTGATGGGGGAAGGCTATCCTGAGATTTTGTTCATTTCACTATCGGTGTTGCCAGGCGTAGGCCCTATGAAGCTGTGTCAAAAGTGCATTTATATCCCTGAACCAACGGTCGACGAAGTCAAAAGGATACATCAACCAACGATCGACGAAGTTAATAGTCCAGTGGTTAAGCGGAGCGTATCCTGAGGTCACATGGAATTCAAAGCAACAACCTTGAATCGCAGATCGACGAAGTCAAAACAACAGTCGCTGAAGGCAAAAGGTTCCAAATTGACTTATGACACATTCACCCTCATAAAACAAAAGGTTAGAATGGAATTAATATTGTAACATATTATCATATTAGCTATAGAAATAAGAACTTGTGAAAAAATAAAACCTGAAAAAATACCAAGGAATAGTAGGTTTTATACATATAACA
>DALZBD010000025.1:0-16137 GCA_031977515.1 Bacteroides sp.
GAAAAGCCCGGACACAGTGGTCCGGGCTGAATGATATCTTATTTTTTCTTTTTGGCAGCAAACCGTCGTTTGGGCGATGCGGCTTTTTCGCTTTGCAGCTTGACGATCTCCAGACAGGTCTGCAGGTTGAGATCCTGCGGTACCACGTCTTTGGGTATCTTGTAGTTGCTGCCTTTGTAGGCGATATACGGGCCGTAGCGTCCGTTGAGTATTTCCAGTTCGGGCTCTTCGGCGAAGGACTTGATGTGCTTTTGTGCTTCTGCTTCCCGTTTGGCCTGTATCAGTTCAATGGATTCTTCCAGGGTCACGCTCATCGGATCGTAGGTCTTGGGCAGAGATACGTATTTGCCGCTGTGCTGGATGTATGGGCCGAATCTTCCGGCTCCTACGGTCACGGTCTTGTCTTCGTATTCGCCGAGGGTACGGGGGAGTTTGAAGAGTTCGAGTGCTTCTTCGAGGGTGATGGTCTCCATCGACATTCCTTTCTTCATCTGTGCGAAGCGGGGCTTTTCTTCATCTTCCACACTACCGATCTGTACGACGGGGCCGAAACGACCGATCTTCACGGAAACGGGTTTTCCGCTGGCGGGATCGGTTCCCAATACGCGTTCGCCTACTTTGCGTTCGGTCTTGGTGGCCAGGGTAGATTCTACCAGGGGATGGAAGCCTGTATAGAACTGGCTCATCAGTTGGGTCCATTGTTTGTCTCCTTCGGCGATCTCATCGAATTCTTTCTCTACGGTGGCGGTGAAATTGTAATCCATGATGGCCGGGAAGTACTCGATCAGGAAGTCATTCACTACGGTACCTATGTCGGTAGGGAAGAGTTTGGATTTCTCGGTACCTACGGTTTCGGTACGGGTCTGGTCGTTGATCTGTTCGTTGTGCAGGGTGAGCACGTTGAACTGACGCTCTATGCCTTCGCGGTCTCCTTTCTCTACATATTCACGGTTCTGAATGGTGGATATGGTAGGTGCGTAGGTAGATGGACGGCCGATACCGAGCTCTTCGAGCTTGCGTACGAGACTGGCTTCGGTGTAGCGTGGCGGACGTTGTGTGAAACGCTCGGTGGCTACAATATCGTTGTGTTGGAGTTGCTGTCCTTTTTTCAACGGTGGCAATAGGTTGGCTTCGTCTTCCTGTTCGTAATCGTCGTCGAATGATTCGCGATAGACACGCAGGAAACCGTCGAATTTGATCACTTCTCCTGTAGCGGTGAATGCATCCTGGTTGCTGCTGATGTTGATGGTAGCGGTGGTCTTTTCGAGTTCGGCTTCTGCCATCTGGGAAGCGATGGTACGTTTCCAGATCAGGTCGTAGAGTCTCTTTTCCTGAGAGGATCCTTCGATTGTTTGGTTTTCCATGTAGGTAGGTCGGATGGCTTCGTGTGCTTCCTGTGCACCTTTGGTCTTGGTGGCAAACCGGCGTGTCTTTACATACTCTTCGCCCATCATGGAGGTGATGGCGTCTTTGCTACCGTTGATAGCCAGTTCGGAGAGGTTGACAGAGTCGGTACGCATATAGGTGATGAGCCCTGATTCGTACAGTTTCTGAGCGATCATCATGGTCTGTGCCACAGTGAAGCTCAGCTTGCGGGCTGCTTCCTGTTGCAAGGTGGAGGTAGTGAAGGGAGCTGCCGGGCCTTTCTTTACCGGACGGGTGACGATGTCTTCGATGGTGAAAGTGGCTCCTTTGCAGCTTTCGAGAAACTTTTCGGCCTCTGCTTTGGTTTTGAGCCGGCGGCTGAGTTCGGCTTTCATCTCTACCTGCTTGCCGTCGGCATCGGGTACAAGGAAGATGGCTGTGACACGGTAGGCGGCTTCGCTTTGGAAATTCTGTATTTCTCGTTCACGTTCTACGATCAGACGCACGGCTACCGATTGTACACGACCGGCGGAAAGGGCGGGTTTCACCTTTTTCCAGAGTACCGGAGAGAGTTCGAAACCTACGATACGGTCGAGTATACGACGGGCCTGCTGTGCATTGACCAGGTTGAGGTCGATGGAGCGGGGCTGTTCGATGGCTTTGAGGATCGCGTTTTTGGTGATCTCGTGAAAAACGATTCGCCGGGTGTTTTCGGGTTTGAGTCCCAGTACTTCATAGAGATGCCAGGAGATTGCTTCTCCCTCCCGGTCTTCATCGGAAGCCAGCCATACGGTGTCGGCCTGTTTGGCTTCTGCCTTGAGCTCGGCTACCAGTTTTTTCTTTTCTGCCGGGATTTCGTATTTGGGTTCAAAGTCTTTCTCCACATCGATACTGAATTCTTTCTTTTTCAGGTCGCGGATGTGTCCGTAGCTGGAGAGTACTTTGAAGTCCTTTCCGAGAAATTTTTCGATGGTTTTTGCTTTAGCGGGTGACTCGACTATCACAAGGTTTTTCTGCATAACGTCTGTTTTAAGGAGAATGAAAAAAGAACACAGGCCTCACGGCGTTGTTGCCTTCTCATTCGAAAATTCGCCCGCAAAAGTAGGAAAAATCGGTTTTCTTACCTTATAATATAGAGATAAACTGTTCTTTTTTGCAAAAAAAGACTTTTTTTATCAATTGAGGGTGGGATGGATTTGTGTTTTTGGCGGAAGTGAAATGTGTGAGGATTGGGAGGAGTGTGGGAATATGTTTTTTATTTTTCTGTAGTGCTGAACCATTGTTCAATTGCGTCAATCGCAGATCATGTATTCTAAGTGTATAGCCAACAGGCTAAAGTTTACTAATTGGTGACGTTTATATATCAGCCCCGTAGGGGTGACATGTTTGTAGCCCTGTGCGGAAGCGCTACCGTTTATACATATCTTTTTTACAGGATCTATAGGTTCACAGTTCCCTACACGCAATGTGGGAGGTACAGTAAACTCTTTCTTTGAACAACGTTATACCTTATGTCTGGAGCGCTTCTTTGCCCGGAAAGCCCGAAGGGCTTGAATATGAATAACCCCCAGTGAAGCGGAGCGACTGGGGGTATAAAACGGCCTTTTCCTATCAACCCCAAAGTGGGTTGAATGAATGAGGGATATATGTAAAAAATCAACAGGTGCATCTACGAAAAGTGACATTTTTCGAAAAGAAAGAATACGGTTTTGTCCCAGATGGAGTGGAGATAGACGAACGGTTTATAGGGTTCAACCCACTTTGGGGTTGAAGAAAAAAAGCCAGTTGATACCCCCAGTCGCTCCGCTTCACTGGGGGTTATTCATATTCAAGCCCTTCGGGCTTTCGGGTGGTGCGCACGCTTACATCTGTAACTAAATCAAAGAACGTTTAGCCCTGAGTAACACCCTCATATCTTCTCCTCGTTACAGACAGATGGTGTGGATGATACGTATAATATCCCAATATCCCGGAGACACTTATGTGATAGATTCTTTTCAGAACCGGAAACTGAGTCCGCCCAGGAAATTAATTCCCTGTACGGGATAGTTTATGTAATATTGATTTTTCTTATTCAATACGTTGTTGATATTGGCATAGATGGATACACCTTTGTATAGGTTGTAAGTAGCCGAGATGCTGACATCGTGTATAGCCGGGATGCGGTGTTTAGATGATAACTCACTGGGTTTGTCGTGTCCGATGTATGCATAGCGTGCTTTGATCCATAAAGCATGTATGAGGCGGAAACCTGCTTCTGCTTCCATCCGGAAGAGGGGTTTGAGGTACAATGCACTTTCTATATCTGCATTCCAGTGATAGCCTGTGCCACCTATCGACAGGGCAAGCAGGTCTTTGTATTCATAGCTTGCTTCTCCTCCGAAATACAAGTTGTTGGTATGGGTGATGTCGTAGCCTGTGAAAAGGCTGGGACTTCCTGCGCCATATATATCTGTAGTCTGGTGATAGAGATCATTCTTCAGGTTCTGATACCCTCCGAACAGATGAAACCAGATGCCGGCATACGGACTTCCTTTCAGCCCTATGCTTGCATTGACTTGTTCGTAGGTATCATCGGTTCTGCCAGTAGATAACTGGCCGTAAGGAGTGTTTTCTTCCAGTCTACGGTAGTCGTTGAGCAGTCTTCCTCCGGTACCACGTGCATAGAGTTGATACGTTTCTGAGAAGTTGTAAGAGGCTGCTATGTCCGGAGCAATACGGAAAGTAGTTCCTGCTCCCAAGGAAAAGTCTGCGTGTACCCCTATCCGCAGATTCCATTCATCGGTATCCCAACGGTAGTAGGGGTTGAGGTCGACTGTTGTGTAATTGTCTGAGTCGAGCTGTGATGATCCGTATTTATAGAAGAGGTTGTTCATCTCTATTTTTACTCCTACATACTGATCTTCGCTGAGTTCGCCATATACATCTGCCTGGGTACGTATGATGGTCTCTTTGTTGTCTTCGCTCCAGGTATCGTGCTGGCGGCTGTAGAGCATCAGGTTGGTTTCGGCCTGATAGTGTACAACGGCGTTTTTGTCGGTAGACTGTACTCCCACGTGCACATCACCGGAGGTGAGTTTTTGTTTGGAAGTGATGCTGCCGGGTAGCAGGTTGAAATTGCTCAGACCAAAATTTCCTTTTATGTTCAGATCGAGTTGGTCGAACCGATGCTGATAGAAAGCCTGGGCGCGGGTACGGTAGTAGTAAGAAGACCATTCTACAGGGCTGTAAATGGAATGTTCCGGTGAAGTTACTTTTCCGTTCATCCCCTCCATGCTGAAATTCAGGTTGAGCCGATCGCGTTCGGAAATCCGGAAGAGGTAGTTGCCAAGCAGATCCAGATTGCCCCGGCTACCGTATCCAGCCCGTACATATCCGGGCATATAGCGCTGCTGCTCTTCCTCAGCTGTATATGCTCCCATGGGAGCGGATTGCAAGGAGGTAGTCGGCTTCATGGAGGCGTCGTATTCCACCTCTTTCCGGCTCACTGTCGGTTCTTCTACCGGAGGAAGTATATTTATTTTCGAGGCATCCATGATGTCGGGGTTGTACTCCTGTTCCACTACAACTGTGCGTTTGAGGGTACTGTCGGCAGGTTGGGTCTGTGCCTGTACCACGATGGGAAAAGCTAGGCAAAAGATTCCGGTGAGGATATAGTGATTGCGTTTCATAAGTTCTTTAATCGTTAAGTTTTCTCAATCTGAGTTCAATCATTCCGGCGATGTTGTCGTCTGCATGGTAGTTTTGTTGCAGGCTCAACAGGTATTGGCGGGCATCAAGATTGCGTCCCATGGCCACATATACATCCGAAAGTAGGATAAAACTACGTGCCAGCCAGTAGGCATGCGGGGTGCTCTGATCGATGTAGTTGAGCAATTCTGTCTCGGCGGTGGTGTAGTCTCCTGCATCGTACAACATCTGAGCCAGCAGGTAGCGGGCTTCCGCGCCGTATACATTCCGGGTATCCCGGGCCAGCTGACTCAGGTCGAACTGTGCCGCCTGGGTGGCCTGCTGGCTGAGATAGGCTTTGGCCCGGTAATAGGTCGCCTCGTTGGTGAGTTCGGGGCTCAGTTTGCTCTCGCTGAGCAGATCTGTAGCCGCATGTATCGTCTCCGTATCGTTGTCTGTCAGATAAGCCGTACGTAGCACGCCGATCTGTGCCGTCGTACGACGTTCGGGGCTGTCTGCTTTCTCGCGGATCAGCTTATAGGTGGTGAGCGCGTCGGCCCATTGTTGTCTCTGGTACTGTACTTCGGCACGCAGCACGATCCCTTCCATCGCAAATGGATTGTCGGGATAGTCGAGCAGTTTTTCCGATTGTTCGAGTACGAGGTCGTTGTTGTTCTGTTCTTTTCCGATGCGCACGAGGTAGTAGCGTGCATTCAGACCGAATGCTCCTTCGGGGTAGCTTTGCAGGTAGCGTAGGAAGCTTTCGCGGGCTTCGGTGGCTTGTCCGCACATATACACTCTTTCTGCTGCGACGTAGGTCAGTGAATCCTGCTCGGTTGCGTCGAAGCGCACATCGCCGGGCAGGGTAGAGGCGAGTGAGGCAAATTCGTCGATGCGGTTCATGTCGACATAGATCGATTTGAGGTCGCGCATGGCCAGGCGTGCCTCTTCACTACCGGGGTAATTCTGTACCACGAGTTTATAGGCATCAATGGCTTCGTTGTAGCGTTGGGCCTGGTAGTAGAGCAGTCCGATCTCTGCGGCGGCTTTGCGGCTGAGCGGACTCTCGGGGTAGTTGCTGAGCAACTCGCGGAAGGTACTTACTGCCTGCGGGGTATTTTCCATCAGTACGTACGAGCGACCTTTCTCATAGAGGGCACCGACGGTGTAGGGCGATGACGGGTATTTGCCGATCAGTCGGTTGAGCAGGTTGATCTTACCCGCATAATCTTTTTGCAATCCGGCTACCAGTGCCAGCTGATAGAACGAATAGTCTCCGCTACCGGCATCGGTGCTTTCGGCCAGTGCATAGTATCGTTTGGCCTCTTCGAAACTACGTACATTGAGGTAAGAGTCGCCGATGCGGTTGTAGGCATCTGCCAGTGCCGCAGGATTTTGTCCTTTCGACAATTCGGCATAGCGGGCAAACCAGTTACGGGCCTGTGGATAGTTTTTCTGACGGAAGGCTGTATAGCCGAGGTTGTAATGTGCCAGGGCATACATCTCACTGCTTGTCTGTGAACTCTGGCGCAGGTATTCCCGGAAGTCGCGTTCGGCATCGCTCATGCGGTCGAGGCGGTAATAGCTTTCTCCCCGCCAGTAGTAGGTATCGGCACGGGTTTGTAGGTTGTACGAGCCGAGTTCCAACGAGCGGTTGAAGTATTCTGTTGCTTCCCGGAATGCGGCGTTGGCAAAGGACTGTGTGCCGAGGTGAAACAATATCTTCTGTTTGGCTTCGAGGATGCGGTTGCCGGGGCGGCTGATGCGTTCGATGGAGCGTAGGGCTGCATCGTAACTGCGTGTATTGAGATAAACTTCCACGAGATAGTCGCTCGCCTGATCGGCGTATTGCGATTGTGGGAAGTCGTTGAGAAAACGTTCGAATACGGTGACCGATTCTCCGAAAGCGGAGTAGGAGGTTTCGTGTATGGTGAGCGCATAGTTGTAGGCGGCCTGCTCTTTGATCTGCATATCGGCGTTGGAGGCGGCAGCCTGTTCGAAGGCCATACGCGCTTTGGGCTTGTCGGCCAGTTTCAGGTAAGAGAGGCCGAGGTGCAGGTAGGCATTTTGTGCCAAGGCGTCGTTGTTGGGCACGGTGGCTGCTCCCAGTGCGTCTGCCGCTTTGGAGTAGACACCGGTGTGGTAATAGGCCATCCCCAGCATATAGCGCGCTTCCCGTCCGGGAGAGGCAGTACGCGAGAGGTAGCTTTCCAGAGCAGGGATAACTTTGTGGTATTGCCCCATGCGGTAGGTGGCTTCTCCTAAGACGCGGTACATCTCTCCGGTATATTCGTGGTTGGGATAGGAAGAGAGATAGCCTTCGGCCACGATCTCTGCTTTGTCATTGTGTCCTTTGCGCAGGTAGCTGTCGGCAATGTAATAGGGTACAAGTTCGCGGTATTTGCTATCGGTCTGCAACGGTAGGAATCCTTGCAGGGCTTCGTCGTAGCGTTGCTGGGTATACCGGATGTATGCCACATAGTACATGGCGTCTTTCTCGTATGTTTTGCTGCTGTAGCGCAGGGTCTCAAACCAAATGGCAGCTTCTCTGGCATTGCCTGTTTTGAGGTAGGAGATGGCACGGCGGTATACCATGTCGTCCCGCTCTTCGTTACTTAGCAATTCGGGGTCGCAGGCATTGAAGAGTGCCAGTGCCTTGTCGTAGTCCTCTTCGAAGAAGGCACAGGAGGCTATCAGTCCGTAGATACGGTTGGCGTATGGAGTATCGGGATATGTATCGAGATAGGCTTGTAGCAGGTCTGCTGCATCTTTCTCCTGGACTTCATACGCGGTACAGGCAAGCATATATGCTGCCTCTTGCCTGTGGGTGGTCTGAGGATGATTGACGTATTGCCGGAGCAGAGGTATGGAGGCCGCGTAGTTTTTTCCGGTGAATAGTTCACGGGCTTCCCGGTAGAGGTTTTCCGGTGATGTGATGGGCTTGCTCTGTTGTGCATACGTGGTCAGTGGCATGCAACAGATCCAGGCGCTTATCAGCAGGTAAAATCTTTTTTTCATACGTATCTATTCTTTTTAGGCTTTGTGCCGTATAGAAAGGACAGGGTCGCAGTGTGTTCACATGTGTGCGTATGTACCTCTCTTTGCTGTAGTGTTTTCACAAAAGTAGGGTTTTTTATGGATATTGCCACACTGCGGAAAGGGTTTCACAGGTTTTAACGGAATTGGTGCTTCCTGGTATGTATGTGATAAGCGTATAAAAATAAAAATGACAATTTGACAAAATGATAAATAAGATGGCCGTGAATGGGTTATTTGGCTTGGAAATCATTTGGCCTTCATATATTGCAATCAGAGAGTAATAGTGGTATTCGATTTGCTTCTAAAAATGATATGAAATGATCTTTTTGATAAAATATTGCGTGGTTTTGTGTGTATATGGTCATGGTTTCTCTGAAAGGGATGTCGTTTTTCTGTTTTGTGTGAGGATATGTTTTATTCCCTTTTAGAAAGATTATTCTTCTTTTTTTACACAATTTGGAGGTGTCTTGCAAAGGACAGGTCTTTTACTTGCAAAGGACAGGTGGTTTGCATGCAAAGGACAGGTCGTTTACTTGCAAAGGACAGGTCCTTTACAGAACGAAAACAGGTGATATCTATCCAAAACAGAGCTTATATGCGCTTTTTATGCCATATTTATGCAAAATGATCTGCTGTTTGTACAGGTTTATGTAAAGTAATAAAAAGAGAATCGCGCAAAATGATGTCTTTTTGTAATTTGAAATGAGTTTTTGTGAACAAAAAGATTATTTGGGTGTCTTGTTTAATCTGGCTTTAAGCCAGAAAATAAAATTCTATACCAGAGACTGATGTAGAAATATCTCCACTCCTTTGCGCACAGAGAGAAGGCCAAATTCTTCTGGTTTTATTTGTGACAAAGGGATGAAATATAATTCTTCCACATCATCCATCGCCTTCAGCCGGCAGGTGTCTTCTGTCTTGCATCTGAAAAACAGGTCCAGAGTATGTATATCCATTCCGGAATAGGGGTAGATGTTGGGCAGGGAGAACAGGAAAGAGACTGAGTCGAGCTCGAGTCCCGTTTCTTCGCGTACCTCTCTTCTTATCCCTTCTTCTGCGGTTTCGTACGAGTCGATAAAGCCTCCGGGCAGATCGAGTGTGCCACGAGCCGGTTCGTGTGCTCTGCGGGCAACCAACAGTTCCTCTTTGTCGTTGACAATGATGGCTACGGTGGCGGCACAGGGGTTGAAATAGTAGATAAAGCTACACTTCAGGCAATGTTTGGATTTGATATTGTTTATCACAAACTGATCGGAGCCGCAGCGGGGGCAATAGTGAAAAGTATGCAGCAGGTGTTTCATAAAGAGGTAATGTCTTCTTTCGTAAATTGTTCGGGAACAGCGTTTTCCAGTTCCTCTTCCACATGCTTTTCTATGCATGCGTTTTTATACTCATACCAGGTATCCAGATAGTCACTGTCGTCAATGATGCATCTGAAATTCCGGAAAGGTTTACGTCTCTCGATTGATTCCAGCAGATTCACCTTGAGCCGGGTATTGTCCGGGATGATCTCGTCTATAAATCCCTCCATGATCCGGAAAGATTCGCCGGATCTCAGTGGAAAGATACAAACTACATTTTCTCCCCAACTCTCTATTTTTTCAAACGTCTCTTCGAAAAGTTCTTCTGTTTCTTTGTCACAATGGAAGGAGTGTCCAAAATAAGCTTCTACTTCCATCGTATTCACATTGAGGTAGCACTTCATTCCCATATTTATTTCTCCTGCAATTTCCTGAATAACCTCTTTGGGGTATTTCTTCTTTTTCATACGGTGTGACTATGAGATGTTATTTCATTCTTCAATCATGGCTTTCCGACGTGGATAGAGTTTCTTTCATTGCTTCGCCAGTTCAGTAACCTGACTGGAAGTAGCGGTTTTTTAATGGCAACCGTCCTGATATTGAGAACGACCGGATGTGTTTTCTATGTAATTCAATACAGCTATTTTATAAATGTCTGTCCACTCCGTCGGATATATTTCTATTCGTTTTTCAATTTGTCTAACGTGAATATCATGTTGCATGCTATGACTTATTATTTCGGTCGAATGATGGACGAAAGTAGAAAGAAAAATCAGGATATAAAAGGGGAAGTCAATAAAAAATCCACCGCATCAATTTGAAGAAGCGATCCGGTGGATGGATGAATAACAAACAAAGTAATGATCAGGGACTGTTTAAATTTTAGCTAACGTTGAACATTGTGTGGACTGCGTTGATTTCTTCACTTTTCTTTTGTCTGTGCTGAGAGGCAAGGTATTGCGTCTCTACAAGTGTATCCTATTCAAAAGAGAATACACAACTGGGGTAAATCAAAAGAAAACACAAACCATGTAGAGAGGCAATACTTTGCGTCTCAGAAATAAAAAACCGGATCATTTTAATGAAAGCTGATCCGGTTGATTGAGTAATAAACAAAAGAATGAATTACTCCTTGTAGCCTCCTATTCTGGCAATGATCATAGGAATGTCGCTGATATCCAGGCGACCGTGGAAGTTTTCCGCGCCTGCTCCGATGGCGTATACCGGAACGTATGCGCCGGAGTGTGCGCCGCTGGCCCAGCTTACCATGGCGATCTCATTGAGTACCTCTTTGGCAACTACGGCAATAGGCTCGTCACGTTCGTAGAGACTCTCTTTGAGTTCGACCGGCTGGTTGCTGAATGTCTCGTCGTATACCTGTTTCAGTCTGGCTTCCTGTGCTTCGGTGAGAGTGAGGTGATCCCAGAATCCGAAATTCTCTGCCAGAGAAGCACGTACAGTCTCCCAGCTTACTTCGTTGTTATGAGCTCTTCTGAGTTCATTCACTATTTTGGTGTAGGCTGCCTGGCTCATGCGTTGGTGTTGCAACGCTTGCAGGTTGAGTTCATATTTGCCATTGCCCGGAATGATACCACCTGTTTCGTGGTCTGCAGTGACTACGATCAGTGTCTCGTCGGGATGGTTGCGGTAGAATTCGAGTGCCACGTCTATGGCTTCGGCCATGTCAATAGTTTCGTAGATAGCTGTTGCTGCATCGTTACTGTGGCCTGCCCAGTCGATCTTACCCCCTTCTACCATGAAGAAGAATCCTTGCTTTGGGTCTTTACTGAGTACCTCTACTCCTGCCTGGGTAATTTCTTTCAGAGAAAGATCACCCTCTTTCCGGTCAATGGCATATGGCAAACCGTGACTGCCATCGGCATCTTTGTTGGGAAACAAAATCACTTTATCTGGATTTGCGGTAAGCTGTGTGTATGAAGTATATCCTTCTGCTACGGTGTATCCTGCTGTGCGGGCAAGTTCGAACAGATCTTCTTCGCCCTCTTTTTTTGCCTGGCGGAAACCGGCTCCGGCAAAGAATTCATATTCCGAGTCGATCATCTGCCGTCCGATCCGATAGGCATCGTAGCGACTGGCACTGTGTGCGTAGAAAGCCGAAGGGGTAGCATCGTCTATGGCTACACTGGTGGCGATACCTACTTTCAATCCTTTCTCTTTGGCATATACTGCGATGCTTTTGAGTGGCGTCTGCTTGTCCGATTGAAGACCTACAATGCCATTGGTGGTCTTGCTGCCGGTGGAGAGAGCAGTCCCCGCGGCGGCGGAGTCGGTCACTCCGCTGGAAGCAGAGAAGGTGGTGGCAAATGTGGTGTGTGGGAATTCGGAGAAGTTCAGCGAAGAGAGACCTATTTTTCCCTCCAATTCGCCCAGATACATCTCTGTAACGTGCACATGATTGAGACCCATGCCGTCGCCGATAAAATAGAATACATACTTAGCCTGTTGTGCCTGCACACTACCGATAAGCAGTACGAGCAACAGCCAGCTCATAGAAATATGTTTTTTAAAAGTGTTCATTATATAAGTGTTTAAAAGTGTTTCCTGAAACAAAAGAAAGACCCAGTGCCCGGAAGAGCACTGCGTCTTTCAGTAACAAAGATAATAAATTATTTGAAATCCGGATTCTGTGTCAGATTCGGGTTGGTCATAAATTCATCCTGAGGGATCGGGAAGAGATTGTATTTGTCATCCACATCCTTACCCATATAGGTGTTGGGGGACCCGTCGCCACCTTTCCAGTCCCAATTGTATCCTTTGGTAAATTTACCAAAACGGATCAGGTCTGTACGACGAATGTTCTCCGTATAAAGCTCACGTGCACGTTCAGCCATAATAAAATCCAGGTCCAGTTCGGATTCTGTAATGCGTCCGTTTACCGAAGTGGAATAAGAAGCTGTGTAGTTACCATACATATAAGCGCGGTCACGGATCTCATTTACATACCTCAATGCTTCTGGTTTGCTACCACCACCGCCGCGAAGGATAGCTTCTGCTGCCATCAGGTAGGCATCGGCTGTGCGGAACATCGGATAGTCTATGGAGGAGTAGGTACTGCCCCCCGGAGTAAGCTCTTTGCGGTCTTTGGTCACGTTCCTCCATTTGATGATGGGATATCCGTAAGAGAAATTCGCTTTGAAGGCACTATCCGGTTCCCAGGTCTCTTTGGGTTGGTTGATGGTAAAGAACTGTGCCCGTTTGTCCCCTTTGTTGTCTCCCCAGGTATCGTTTACATCAAATAGCTGGTCTGCTTCATCAAACAGATTCACGAAAGCCGCCTTGGCAGTTCCGTTGCCCCAGCCGCTGGTACCCACACCGGTTTCAAAGTAATTATTCATGGCGCCGTTCATCAGGGCTTTGGTCAGGAAGTTGGTTCCTCCGCTTCCCTGTGCGTTGTCGCCATCCTGCACCAGATTCCAGATGATCTCGGAGCAGTTGTCATTGTCTGCCAGGAAGATGTGCCGATAGTCTGATGCCAGCGGATACGTACTGTCGTCAATGATCATTTTGGCATACTTATATGCTTTGTCGTAATCGTTGACACCTCCCCATATCTCTCCGTTCAGGTAGGTACGTGCCAGCAGGAACCATGCAGATACGCGGTCTACCCTTCCATACTCGTTACGTCCCGGTTCTTTCAGCAGGGTGGTCAGTTTCTCACATTCGGAAACAACGTAATCGTATATTTCTTTGCGGGTTTTTTGCTCGGGCAGGGTGCCTAAAATCATCTCATCGTCGATATAAGGTGCAGAACCAAAAAGGTCGCAGATCACGCTGTAGCAGTAGGCACGGATCAGGCGTGCTTCGGCGCGGTAGTATTCGTACTCGCTTGCCAGTGCTTCGTATACACCCCGGTCTTTCATTTTGCCTTCGGTACATTCGCGCAGGAATTCGTTGCAATATCCTATGGCCATATACAGACGATAGTAGGAATAATTAATGATCTGGGTAGAAGGGTTCCAGTTCATATATATCAGCGAGCGTGTACCGTATCCGCTTCCGGCATTGAATATGATTTCGTCGGTAGTGGCCTCCTGCAGGTAGAACAGGGCACGGGTGTAAGCCCCATAGCCTTCGTCCATTGCTCCGAGGTCGTTGGAGTTGCCACCGCCCTGCCCGCTGAGGATCAGGGAAGCGTAACATTTGGCCAGTACACCGATGTATCCTTCGGGTGTGTCATAAACATCTTCGCCTACAAGCTGATTGTCGTCCAGCGGTAGTGTATCCAGATCGCCCAGGCACGCACTGAGCGAATATATCAATAAAGTTGCTACGCAGATGTAGCCGAATAATTTTGTTTTCATATTGTATGCTTTTTCAATTAGAAGTTAAGATTCAAACCAATCATATATACCCGGGGTCTCTGGTAGGTGTTTTTGTCAATACCGTTGTATATCTCCGGGTCGACTCCCGAATAAGGAGTGAAGGTAAATACATTCTGTACGGCAAAGGATACATTCAGGCTGCTGGAGTGCTTCCAGAGGTTGTCAAATGTATATCCTACGCGGATGTTGTCGATACGCAGGAACCTGCCGTTTTCCAGATAATGATCCGAGTACAGTTGCTGGGTGGTAAATCCATCCTTCACTGTCGATTTGAAAATATTACTTGATGTCTGGTTGGTTCCACTGAACAGAGAGTCAAAAGAGTCACCGGCTTTTATATAATTGAATATATAATTACCGAAACTACCGTGTGCATTGATGCCCAGGTCCCACTTTTTGTAGCTAAGTTTGGTAGAAAAACCATAGTAATAAGGGGCCAGTGAACTTTTGCCTGTAATGTATTTGTTGGAATCTTCTTCAGATTTTACAATCTCTCCGTCCGGGCCGATGTATTCGCCTTCTAATGGATGACCGTCTTCTTCGTCATAAGCCTGTTTCAGCAGGAAGAAGGTATAAGGTGTTTCTCCTACTTTGTGTATCTGCAGGTATTTACCGGTACCTCCTGCATTCCCTGTCTTGACATAGTTATCATCGTTATCAATCGTGTTGAGTTTGGTGATTTCAGAGGTGTTCCAGGTGAAATTACCACTGACAGACCATTCCCAGTCTTTGGTCTTTACCGGAATGGCATTCACAGATACTTCCACCCCTTTGCCTTTCATGTTACCGATATTGGTATCGATCACATTGGTAAAGTTGCTACCTGCCGGCACATAGATGTTGTTGAGCAGGTCTTTGGTCTTGCGGGTGTAGAGGTCCAGTGTACCGGAAAGACGGTTGTTGAAGAAACCGAAGTCCAGACCGAGGTTGTAGGTAATGGTGGTCTCCCATTTGATCTTCGGGTCGTAACCATCGGGGCGGTAAGTAGTATACCAGGTGTTGCCAAACTTGTAGCGGTTTTCGTTGTAAGAAGCCGTATAGATGGAGAGGTGTTGGTAGTAACTACCGATGTTCTGCTGTCCGGTCTGTCCGTAACTCAGGCGGAGTTTCAGGTCTGATAAATTCGGAGAATCCTGCAGGAAGGCTTCTTCACTGATGCGCCAGGCTGCTGCTGCCGAAGGGAAATATCCCCAACGACTGTCCGGTGCGAAGCGGGAAGAGGCATCGGCACGAAGTGTAGCGGTCAACATATACTTGTGATTGTAGGCATAGTTGGCACGTCCGAAGAAGGAGATCAGATAAAGCTCTGCCTCATCGTGTTTAGAAGATGTCAGTTCATTGCCTTCCAGGTCTTCTGTAAAGTCGTTGTTACGATACCAGAACCGTTGCCAGCCGTATCCGGCCATTGCGCTTAGGGCGTGTTTGTTGAAATCCTTGCTGTAGTTGGCATACATATCGAGCAATGTACTGCGGTTCTCTTTCTTTTCACGATAATCCTCTCCGGTACCATTCTTTTGGTTGCCTGTATACATGCTGGGTGCTTTGTCGGGAGTTACGTGGTGTTTGTTCTGTACGCGGACATCGTATCCCATGTTTACGTTCAATACCAGGTCTTCCAATCCGTGCACTTTATAGTTGAGAGCCATGTTGCCGATGGATCGTTTGATCCTTGTGTGGCGGTCTTCGAGGTTGAGTGTCGCCACCGGGTTTACCGGAGCAATGGCAATGGGGGCACCATCTATCATCCAGGTAAAATAGCCCAGACCAATGTCGTTGGGGTTTTCCTGTTCAATCGGACGGGTGGGGTCGAAACTGACCGCCGATCCGATCACACCGTCTGATACCGTCCGGTTGTTTTCATAAGATCCTTTTACATTGATATCCACAGACAGATGATTGTCAAAGAATTTGGGTGATACCCCTATTCCCAGACTGGTGCGTTCGTAGTTGTTTTTTTTCACGATACCGTCCTGATTCGTATACCCCAGAGAAATACGATAAGGAAGATTTTTAAGTGCACCTGTAGCAGACACGTTGTGTTCCTGGCCGAATGCATTGCGGTATATCTCCTTTTGCCAGTCGGTATTTTCATCACCGAGCGGGAAGGTTGGGGTGGTGGCATGCTGTCTGAATACCTGCCGGTATTCATCGGCAGAGAGAACATCCATGTAATCATATACGGTGCTGAGAGAAAAACTGCTGGTATAGTTGATTCTTGGCATAGAAGTGCCTCCCGCATTTCCTTTTTTGGTCGTAATGATGATTACACCATTGGCAGCACGGGAACCATATATCGCAGTGGCCGAAGCATCTTTCAGTACGGTAAAGGATTCGATATCGTTGGGGTTGATGGAACTGATGGATGTATTTTCTACAGGAAATCCGTCTATGACGATCAATGGATCGTTGCTTGCTGATAA
>DALZBD010000026.1:0-15903 GCA_031977515.1 Bacteroides sp.
TGCTCTTTTGTGCTTATGTCTAAAAAACACTTTTTCTATCTCCGAAACAATAAAAGCTATCTTATGCGAAACTATATCCCGAAGCCTCTATTCATTTTATCCATCATAATTCTCCTTAGTTCCTGTGTCACTACACAATACCGGAATCAACCCGTTTCCATATTTACAGAGTTAGAATCTCCGGGCCGCTTCGAAGGAACTTACCTCAATGAGAACGGAATGCTGATAGAAGCGCTGTATCTCAACAAAAAGAAAGGCCTGGAACTGGCAGATTCCGTTGATTTTGTCACGCTTCGTTGGGATGGGAAAGACCGTCTGACTGCCTCCTTCGCTACAGAAAGAAAAGAACATACGTACACTATCAAAAGAAAGAAGAATACCAACTATTTCCAGAAAGACAAAAAGTTTCTCATTCCCTTCCCTCCTGTCTATATGCAACACGATCACAGACAGATCCGGCTGGGTACAGACGAGTCTTCGGATCTGCTGCTCTATTACTGGCACAGAGGCGGTGGCATGGTATTGCTGATAGCCGGCGGAGGAGCCGACCAGAGAGATTATCGTTTTAATAAATTTGATCCACGCAACAAGGATGTATGGTATCCTGCCAGAGAAGGGAATAAATGGGGATACAAACGTGGAGACTCGTGGGTGATTCAGCCACAATACGACTATGTACGTCTGTTTCAGGACGACCTGGCACGTGTCAGACAAAACGGTAAATGGGGAGTGATACAGGCAGACGGAAAGATGATCATTCCCTGCCGGTACGATAAGATCGAACCGTTCTACCTGCATCCCGAAGGATGGATCATCGATCCCGACAACCCCAACGACTACGAAACAGATTATATCCTTGCCAAAGTGTACAAAAACGGTAAGGAAGGTTATATCAACAACCGGGGAGAAGAATGTATTCCGGTGATATATGACAAGATCGGATACTTCGAAGACGGCATAGCCAAAGCCAGACTGAAAGGCAGGAAAGTAACGGTTACTTATAAATAACTGATCCGATTTCCTACAAATAGATGGAAAGTCGAATACAGAGTGTACTTTACTTCAGCTATGCTGAGATGCATCGGATCTTCTACAAACTTAGATAAAAATCTGCTATTTATACATGCGTCCCATAAAAAACAAAAGTTTTATAGAGGAAATATAGTGAAAGCCGAATGCAGAGAAACGTACTTATTTGATTTCTATGCTAAGGCGCATCCTATATTCTATAAATAGTATTTTCAGGTATTTTTGACTGCATCGATCTTCGATTGATTACGCCAACCGTTGTGTTGACTGCGTCGATCTTCGATTGACTGCGTCGACCGTTGTGTTGGCTACGCCGATCTTCGATTCACTCTTTCTTTAGTCTTCTTCTTGCCCCATTTTCCTCTTTTTTAGACGCAAAGTATTGCGTCTCTACAGGTATATCACATTCAGGAAACACCCACTTGTAGAGACGCAATACCTTGCGTCTCAGATTAAAGAAACGATTAAAATCAAAAAACAAATTCTACAGGATAAGCCAGATCGCCACAATATGGGCTATGCTACCTCCAAGGCAGAAGAGATGGAACAGGGAATGCATATAGCGCCTGCGCAAAGAATAAAACAATGCTCCGAGAATATACGAGACACCTCCGCCCAACAGCCACCACAGCGCAGCAGTAGAGTCTGTAGCCGACAGGCCATTCCACAGAGGTTTCACTGCAACTAATATACTACATCCCATACTTACAAAGCAGAGTGTCTCCAGGTTGCTGTGTTCTTTGAGCCGAAGGAAACTCAGCAAAATTCCGATTATTGCACAAAGCCATACAAAAGCAAAGATCCCCCACCCCCAATACCCTTCGTGACGAAGCACCAGCAAAGTAAAAGGAGTATAGGTAGCGGCTATGTGACAGTAAATAGCCGCATGATCAAACTGGCGCAGCAACTCTTTGGTGCGCCCCTGTCTCCAACCGTGATAACAGGTGGAGCTTACATACGAAGAGAGCATCCCAAGCAGATAGATCGCCACACATACAGATGCCCATACAGGTTGGGTTCCCTGCATAGCCTTCCCAAATAGCAAACCTGCGACTGCGACTCCCAACAATATACCCAGTGCATGTGACCAGGTATTGCATTTCTCCTCAAAGGGATGGTAACGTGCTTCTGTATGAGACATAAGATGATTTACGATTTACAGATTTACGATTTACGATGGAGAATTATACTCACATTCAGGTTACTTATACTTTATATGTGGTGTATTCTAAACGTAACTTGCAAATTCATTTTTGTTCCTGTTTCAGTTTTGTTCGCTTTTTTATCTATGAGACGCAAGGTATTGCGTCTCTACATGGTGTATGCTTTCTTTTCAACGCGATTTACTTGTAGAGACGCAATACCTTGCGTCTCAGCATACAAAAAAGCACCCAAGAAAGAATGAACCAGCGGTCGACGCAGTCAATCGAAGATCGGCACAGCCAAAACGTCTTATAATAAATTTTCCGGGGAATTGCAGATCGACGCAGTCAAAATACAAACACACCCTTACTATATATAAAAGGAGTGGCCACATACCGGACCACTCCTTTCCTTTTATTCGTATCAGAGACGATGCTCAGAGAGATAACGCTCGGCCTCCATCGCAGCACGACACCCTGACCCGGCAGACGTAATGGCCTGACGGAAATAAGGATCTGCCACATCACCGGCGGCAAATACACCCGGCACGTTGGTACGTGTAAAGTGTCCGGAAGTGATGATGTATCCGACATCGTTGGTCTCTACATAAGGTTTAAATATCTCAGAGTTAGGTGTATGACCGATGGCAAGGAAGAAGCCGTCGATAGCCAGGTCGTAGCGATATTCATCGGGCTCTCCTACCCGGCGTACCAGATGTACACCTTCCACACCATTGTCTCCATACAATCCCACCGCATTGTGTTCAAACAATACCGTGATCTTCTCATGCTCCATCACACGCTCCTGCATGATCTTGGAAGCACGCAGGAACGGCTTACGCACGATCAGATAGACCTGAGAAGCCAGTCCGGCCAGATAAATCGCCTCTTCACAGGCCGTGTCTCCACCACCCACTACAGCAACTACTTTGCGGCGATAGAAAAACCCATCGCAGGTAGCACAGGCACTTACACCCATACCGGCATATTTCTTTTCATCGTCCAGTCCCAGGTACTTGGCACTGGAACCGGTAGCAATGATCACCGTATCGGCCTCTATCTCTATATCGTTGTTGATAAATACTTTATGAGGGGTACTGCTGAAATCTACTCCGGTAGCCAGCCCCTGACGGACATCGGTACCAAACCGCAACGCCTGCTGGCGCATCTCTTCCATCATGTCTGGTCCCATGATCCCTTCGGGATATCCGGGAAAGTTCTCCACTTCCGTGGTAGTGGTCAGCTGACCACCCGGTTGCAATCCTTCATATAGTACAGGATTAAGCTCGGCACGAGCCGCATATATGGCTGCCGTGAAACCGGCAGGACCCGATCCGATGATCAGGCATCTTACTCTTTCTTTTTCCATGAGTATGTCTTTTATTATTTAACGTAAATCTATGACCTCCGCGTTCGGATACCGTTTCCGGTCGAACGTGAAGATCGAATCAGAGAATTTCTGACCCGTCCGGTAGTCGGTCAGGACAATCTCACTCCAGGTCTGGTCGCGTTGCCAGAGCTGGATATAGAGTGGGTGGTAGTTCTGACGATCGATGTACAACACCAGCTTCGTCGGATCTTTCCGCCTGTCCGTAGCAGTGAGGATCACCTCATAGACTGCCTTTCCCGCATACAGGGAGGTCGTCCCCAGTTGGTGAGTATACCCCTGCTGATACAGGGACAACACCGCATAGGGGTTGATAGACTGAAGTTCCTCGGTGGTAGGATGGCTGATATTCACCTCCTCCGCATCGTTCAGGTAGCTCCACTGGGTCTTGCCATCGAACCAGGTGACCGCCTCTTCCGTAGTGAGTACAAACTTCTCACCTTGTAGCTGGATCACCCCTTCGGCCTCTCCCAACAGGCGTTGGCGGTCATACGTTTTCGCTGTAAACACAGCACGGATACCACCTGCCTGACGGAAGGCCGTCGCAGTCTTTTCGAGGACGTCTCTGGCCGAAGGCTGTTGTGCCTGCAGAGCCGCCGCACACATGATCACCAATAAGCCTGTAAAATATTTTTTCATCATGTATGGAACGAACGGTTAAAGTAAATTGTTCAGGCGCATTTCGAGGTCATTTTCGTCTACGCACATCACTTGCCGGGCCTTGCTTCCTTCGCTTGGCCCCACAATTCCGGCCTTCTCCAACTGGTCCATGATCCGGCCCGCCCGGTTGTAACCGATGGAGAATTTCCGTTGTATCAATGACGTGGATCCCTGCTGATGGATCACCACCAGTCGGGCGGCATCCGCAAACATCGGATCCAGTCGGGTCAGGTCTACATCTCCCAGATCGCTTCCCTCTCCTTCGGCTACATATTCCGGCAGATGGAAAGCAGTAGGATAGCCCTGTTGTTTTCGGATATGTTGAGTGATAAGCTCCACCTCGGGAGTATCAATAAAGGCACACTGCACACGCACCGGATCTGCCCCCTGCAGGAAGAGCAGGTCTCCCCGTCCGATCAGCTGGTTGGCCCCGGGACGGTCAAGGATGGTGCGGGAGTCCATCATGGCCGATACACGGAACGCCACACGCGCCGGGAAGTTGGCCTTGATCGTACCCGTGATGATATTCGTTGTCGGACGCTGTGTGGCAATGATCATGTGGATACCCACCGCACGTGCCAGCTGCGCAATACGGGCAATAGGCAACTCGATCTCTTTACCGGCCGTCATGATCAGGTCTCCGAACTCATCGATCACCACTACAATATAAGGCATATACTTATGCCCCTTCTCCGGATTGAGGCGACGGTTGATAAATTTCTCGTTGTACTCCTTGATGTTGCGTACATGAGCCATTTTCAGCAGGTCGTAGCGGCTGTCCATCTCCACACAGATCGAGTTCAGCGTCTGCACCACTTTGGTCACATCCGTAATGATCGCATCATCCTCACCCGGCAGTTTGGCCAGAAAGTGATTCTCAATGTCCGAATAGATACTGAACTCCACCTTTTTGGGGTCTATCAGTACAAATTTGAGCTCCGCAGGGTGCTTCTTATATAATAAGGAGGTAATGATAGCATTCAATCCTACCGACTTACCCTGTCCGGTAGCCCCTGCCACCAGCACGTGAGGCATCTTGCAGAGATCTACCATAAATACATCGTTGGTAATGGTCTTACCGAAAGCAATGGGCAGATCGAAGGTCGACTCCTGAAATTTCTTACTGCCGATGATCGACTGTCCCGATACGATCTTCGGATTGGAGTTGGGTACTTCGATACCGATCGTACCCTTTCCGGGTATCGGAGCAATGATACGGATACCCAGCGCCGAAAGGCTCAACGCAATATCGTCTTCGAGCCCCCGGATCTTGGAGATACGCACTCCCTGCTCGGGAGTGATCTCATACAGAGTGACCGTAGGACCTACTGTCGCTTTGATGGTACTGATCTCAATACCAAAGCTGCGCAGCGTGTTGATGATCTTATCCTTATTGGCCTTCTGCTCCTCCATATTAATGGTAGGCTCGCTGTTCTCATAATGCTTCATCAACTCCACACCCGGGAATCGGTAGTTTTCCAGATCCAGCTTCGGGTTGTAAGGCTCCATAGTGCCCTGGTAACTTTCATCTTCGGCAGCCGCCTCCACTTCAAAGGCAGGTTCTTTGTCTTCCGGATCTTCTTTCACAGGAGGTATCACCACAGGCACAGCCGGTTCGGTGCGCTCCACCGGATCAAAACTGAGCGTAATATCTTCTGTCAGTAGTGGAGAGGCCGGTTTCGGAGCCTCTTCGTCCGAAACATCATCCAGATCAATAGACAAGGGAATATCTTCCGTCGGTACATAAGGAGGAGCAACATCCACAGGCGTCTGATCCTCCCCGCCCTCTCCTGCAAAATCCGGTTGCTGTCCGTCCTCCTGCTGAGCTTCTTCTTTCTGTTTGCGTTTCAGGAAGCTCAGGGTCAACAGCTTGCGCAGCCAGATAATCGTGCGCGCACTCAGGTAAATAAAGAAGCAGAGAGCAGTGACCAGCAACAGCAGCCACACACCCGGTACCCCTACCTGCGAGACCAGCCAGTTGCTGACATTGTATCCATGCATTCCACCCAGATAGAGGAAAGAACTTTCGTAATAGTCTTTGAAGGCAAACCCCAGGAACACAGAGAACCAGATCAATGCCAGCGAGCAACCGATAAACCAGCGCCAAAGCCGGAAGACCCGTACACGCATCAGTTTCAGCCCGGCCACCGCAAGGAAAAGCAGGATGAAAAACGAAGATACACCGAAACAGTCATTGATCAGATAGCTGGCAAGCTGCGCACCGCGCGACCCCGCATAGTTCTGCACCCGGTTGTTGGCCGAAGCCAGTTCCTGAGGGTCTCCGCTGTCCAGAATACTCTGGTCTGCCGCTCCCGTGAAGAAAAACGAAGAGAACGCCAACAGCAGATATACCGAAAAGATGACCAGTATCAATCCTGTGACAAACTGGATCGTTTCGTTCTTTAAAAATGCGAAAGGGTTGGAGAAGGAGAACCGTTTCTTTTCCGGTTCTTTATCTGATCTTTTATCCGATTGTTTTTTTGCCATGAATGTATGTTGCCCGTTTAGAAAATACAATAGTGCAAAAGTAATAAAAAAAACAATTGCTTCCCGCGGGAAAAAAGAGTTTAAGGATTTATGACAATCAAGAAAGATTTACAAGCAAGAAGAAGATGTACGAATGTACGATGGGGCACACAATATCCTATCATACACATTTAAAAATCGTAAATCCTACATTTGTAAATCTGTAAATCATAAAACTCCTTTCGTGCTTCTTACCTTTTCGCTACTTTTTTTTACCTTTGCGTTTCAATCAAAAATGTATGAAAGCTGAAAGTCAGGTTATATTTGACAGAAACACCATTGAGTTTGTAACGGTAGCCGCAGAATTCTGCGGTTTTCTCGAACGGGTAGAAGGCATGAAGCAGCGCTCTTTTGTAGATACGAGCCTGAAGATCCTGCCCCTTCTTTACCTCAAAGCCTCGCTGCTCCCCAAAGTAGAGATGCTGGGCGATGAGACACCGGAAACATACGTGACCGAAGAGGTATATGAGATCCTCCGAATGAATATAGCATCTGTGCTGGCAGAGAAAGACGACTACCTCGAGGTATTTCTGCCCGATATGGCCTATAGCGATCAGCCGATCAAGAAATGCATCTCTGAAGACCTCGCAGATATCTATCAGGATATCAAAGACTTCATCTTCGTTTTTCAGTTGGGTCTCAACGAGACGATGAATGATGCATTATATATCTGTAAGGAGAATTTCGGCACATTGTGGGGGCAAAAACTGGTGAATACCCTCCGGGCTCTGCATGATGTCAGATACAACTCCGACACAGAGGAAGAGTATACAGATGATGATAACAGTGACCACGATCACTACGAATGAGAGAATAAAAAAGAATATGATCATTAAACGAACCATAGCAAAAGAAGCGATCCGGGATCTGCCCAAAGCCGCCTTTCCGGGAAAAATATATGTGATTCACACCCAGGAAGAGGCCTACAAAGCAGTGAATTATCTGAAAAGCTGCAAAGTAGTAGGTATCGACAGTGAGACACGCCCCTCTTTTACCAAAGGGCAGATCAATAAAGTCAGCCTGTTGCAGGTCTCTTCGGATGAATACTGCTTTCTGTTCAGACTCAATCAGACGGGTCTGATACAGCCACTTATCGAACTGTTGGAAGATCCGGAGCTGGTGAAAGTCGGTCTTTCCCTGCACGACGATTTCAAGATGTTGAACAAGAGAGCTAAATTTACCCCCGAAGGGTGTGTAGAGCTGCAGAAATATGTGGACCAATTTGGTATCTCCGACAAAAGCCTGCAAAAGATATATGGCATACTTTTCGAAGAAAAGATCTCCAAAGCACAACGTCTGTCCAACTGGGATGCAGATATCCTGAGTGACAAACAAAAACAATATGCCGCCACCGATGCATGGGCCTGTCTGCAAATATACAATCGGCTGGAAAATCTGAAAGAAAGCGGCGACTATCAGGTAGAACCCCTGCCTGCCGTAGCAACTACCCATCAGGAAGAAAGTTCTGATTCTCTCTGATATACTCAATTACACATTAAAGTAACTACATGTCATCTCATAAAGTTTATCTCAAACCCGGTAAAGAAGAGTCACTGAAAAGATTTCACCCCTGGATTTTCTCCGGTGCCATCGCACGCATGGAGGGCAATCCCGAAGAAGGAGAAGTCGTAGAGGTATATACCAGTAAAAAAGAGTTTATTGTCCTCGGGCATTATCAGATCGGGAGCATTGCCATACGTGTTCTCTCTTTCCGGCAGCAGCCTGTCGACAGGGAGTTCTGGAAGCGGAAACTGGAAGTTGCCCTGCAACTACGTACTGCCATTGGGGTAGCCGGACATCCGGACAACGATACCTACCGCCTCGTACACGGAGAGGGTGACAACCTTCCCGGACTGGTCATCGATGTATATGCCAATACCGCCGTGATGCAGGCACACTCTGCCGGTATGCATCTGGATCGGATGGAGATCGCGGAAGCCCTCAGTGAAGTGATGGGAGACCGTATCCAAAACATCTATTACAAATCAGAAACTACCCTGCCCTACAAAGCAGACCTCTTTCCGGAAAACGGATTCCTGAAAGGAGGAAGTAGTGAAAACATAGCTACCGAAAACGGACTGAAGTTTCATGTCGACTGGCTGAAAGGACAGAAAACCGGTTTCTTTGTAGACCAGCGCGAAAACCGCTCCCTACTCGAACGCTACTCGCGCGACCGGTCGGTATTGAATATGTTCTGCTACACCGGAGGATTCTCTTTCTATGCCATGCGCGGAGGAGCCAAACTTGTACACTCGGTAGACAGCTCGGCCAAAGCGGTGGATCTGACCAACAAGAACGTGGAACTGAATTTTCCCGGGGACCCGCGCCACGAAGCATACGCAGAGGATGCCTTCAAGTACCTCGACCGGATGGGCAACCAGTACGACCTGATCGTTCTCGATCCGCCTGCATTTGCCAAGCACAAAGATGCACTACGCAATGCCCTGCAGGGATATCGCAAACTAAATGCCAAAGCATTCGAAAAGATCAAACCCGGCGGTATCCTGTTCACCTTCTCCTGTTCGCAGGTAGTGAGCAAAGACAACTTCCGTACTTCTGTCTTTACCGCTGCTGCCATGTCGGGAAGAAGCGTACGCATCCTGCACCAACTCACACAACCCGCGGATCATCCGGTAAACATTTACCATCCCGAAGGAGAATACCTCAAAGGACTGGTCTTGTATGTAGAATAGGCCTACATAAGGCTTTATTTCGGTCTGAAGTTATAATAAAAGTTAATAAACAGAAGATTTATGCCAAAAAGCTATGTTGTATAACATAAAACCCTTACATTTGCAATGTGTTTTTCATGGTATTAGATTTAAGGTTAATAAAGATTGGTTGTCGAGATGACAATCAATTTTTTTTTGCCCCTACCCGCCCCCCCCTCTATTCACTGAGATTATCCCCGAGTGTAATTCTTAAAAATGTGTTCTTTTGTTCTTATGTCTGAAAAAAAGCATATACATAAGTCTCGCACAGCAACAAAGCCCAATCTTATTCTAAGATTTTTCCCCGGCGCACCTTATACAAAAAAATAAATCAGGAAATTATTTGTTTTTTCAATTAAACTCATTTACTTTGCAATTCAAAGTACTTTCAACACTTCGTATGAATAAACATTTAGAAGATATCAAGCACATTCGCCAGATGATGGAAAGATCATCCAAATTCCTATCATTAAGCGGATTATCAGGAGTATTCTCTGGTATCACTGCTCTGGTTGGTGTATATTTGGGAAGTTGGTATTATCAACATCAAAAAACCTTGCCTGAGTATTTTATAGAGATAGACAAGCAACTGTATATCTTCTTCACTGCATTGGCCATCCTGGTCATTTCCATTGCGGGTAGCATTGTGTTTTCGTGGATGAAAATAAAGAAAGACAAAAGTAAAATAAACTTCTCCGTACTCAGGAACACCCTGTACAGTATATGTGTTCCTCTGATTACCGGTGGTATAGTAACCATTCATTTCCTCTTTCGCGGAGAATATGAAACAGCAGCAGCCTGCACCCTGATCTTTTACGGACTATCCCTGGTCAGTGCTTCAAAATATACATTTACCGAGGTTCAGTATCTGGGACTTTTTGAGATCCTCTTGGGCATGACCGTCATGCTTACCGGAAGATATGCCTTATGGGCATGGTGTATAGGTTTTGGGATCTGTCACATAGCATACGGTACATACATGTACTTCACCTACGACCTGAAAAAGAATGATTAATATCATCAGTCAATTAAATAAATCATTTGAAAGCCGGATCAGACTGGGTATCATGTCGATACTCTCGGTCAAAGAGAAAGCCGACTTCAATACAATGAAACAGGTACTGGAACTCACAGATGGTAATCTGGCCAGCCACCTGAAAGCATTGGAAGGCCTCGGCTATATCTCCTCTTCCAAATACTTTATAGGTCGCAAGCCACATACCGACTATACAATTACTACAGAAGGAAAAACTGCTTTTCAGGAACATTTGGATGCTCTTGAAAAACTAATCAGATAATTTTTTTTGTATTTAACTTTGAAATTCAAAGTACTTTTAAACTCATATAAACTATACATTATGGAAGCAAGAACACTGAAAGAAGAAAAGAGACCTTTCTCTATTACCCTGAAAGCCCTCATCGTAGGCGGCCTGATTCTCTTATTACTCATTCCGGGAATCATGATACAAAACCTGATCTCGGAGAGGAAGCATCGCAGTGAGGAAACCGTGGCAAAGATCAATGCCAAATGGAGCAATGCGCAGACCCTATGTGGGCCGATACTCTCTGTGCCCTATTCCAGTACTAAAAAGGACAGCGAAGGAAGAATGGTGGAACAAACTTATATCATTAATATTGCTCCGGAAGATCTGAAAATACAAACCATTCTGTCTCCCGAAGAGCGCTATTACGGTATCTTCAAAACGATTGTCTATAAAAGTTCCTCCGTACTTACAGGACATTTCAACCTTTCGCCGGACAAATTACCTTCCCACATCAAATGGAGCCATGCCAACCTCCACATCGGCATATCAGATCTGAGAGGCGTCACCAAAATCAACATCGAATTAGATAATCATCAGCTCGATGCAGAGACAGAAAGTAGTCAAACGGTACTTCCTATGCAACAGTTGAAAACCAAAACTCAATGGAAGGAGAACGGGCCGGATAAAAAGGAAATTCCTTTTACGATCCAACTGGATCTAAATGGAAGCGAAAGTATCAATTACATACCTGTGGGGCGCAACACCGAGGTAGAGATCCACGGCAACTGGGATTCTCCCGGATTCACCGGTCAGTTCAGTCCGGCATATACAATGGAAGAGACAGGTTTCAAAGCAACCTGGAATATATTACACTTCAACCGCAACATTCCTGATAGCTGGTATAATATAGGAAGTATAACGTTAGAAGAGAGTGTCTTTGGAGTAAACATGGTAAATACCGTAGATCATTATCAGCAAAACATGAGGTCTGCAAAGTATGCAGTGATGTTTATTGCCCTCACTTTTGTAGTCTTCTTCTTTGTAGAGATCCTGTCGGGCAAACAGATACACCCCATCCAATACCTACTGGTAGGCTTTGCACTGATTCTTTTCTACAGCCTGTTACTCTCATTCTCAGAACACCTGACTTTCGGTCTTTCCTACCTGATTGCCAGTGCAGCCATTATCAGCATGATCAGTTTCTACGCATGGAGTATCTTCAAAAACCTCAGACAAACCCTTTTTCTGACCACAAGTCTCATCACTTTATATGGCTTTTTATATGTGATCCTGCAACTTGAAGATGTAGCATTACTCATTGGCAGCATAGGATTATTTATCATTCTGGCACTTATCATGTACTTCTCCAGAAAGATAGATTGGTACAAAGATCAGCAAGACCCCTCCGAAGAATATTCTGCAGGACCTTCAGAACGCACTGCATCTGAAATGAAAGAAAGTAACGAAGAAGCCCTCGCTGAAAGATGGGGAATGTCACAAAAAGATTTGAAAAAAGACGAAACCTATATAGAATAAATCACCTGTCAGGTTGTTCCTCATCTATAGATCTGTTCAAATATATATCCCTGTTATTCCCTGTGAGATCTGGTTCTCACAGGGAATTCTTTTTCTGGCTACCAACCCCACATCCGGTACGAAAAGCCAGCTAATAGCCCTAGAGGATAGTCATTTTTCATGCGGAATGTTTATAAATCAAGATTTTTATGTAAGTTTGCATATACATAGACCATCAAATGGAACACAACTAAAAGTTACATAATATTTAATATCATGAACATCAAACTTCGATTGATCATTATGAATTTCCTCCAGTATTTTATCTGGGGTTCCTGGCTTATTTCTCTGGGTAGCTATGTCGGCAATACGCTGCAGTTTGACGGAGTACAGATCGGAAGTTTCTTTGCCACCATGGGTATAGCCTCTCTTTTCATGCCCGGGATTATGGGTATCATCGCCGACCGCTGGATAGAAGCACAGAAACTACTGGGTATATCACATATTCTGGGGGCAGGTTTTCTGGTGGCCGCATCGTTCCAGACCGAATATGCACCACTCTATACATGTATGCTCCTAAGTGTGATGTTTTATATGCCAACCATCTCATTAAGTAATACGGTAGCTTATAATGCTCTCGAAGAGAAAGGACTCGATATTGTCAAAGACTTCCCCCCTATCAGGGTATGGGGTACTGTCGGATTTATCTGTGCCATGTGGGCAGTAGATTTTACCGGCTTTAAACTCTCCCAGGCACAACTTTACCTGGCAGCTGCCGCAGCCCTGACACTGGGCATCTATGCATTTACCCTGCCTAAGTGTAAGATCGTTCCGGCTCTCCCCGGCGAGCAGAAAACGCTGGTTGATTCACTGGGTCTCAAAGCGTTTGCACTATTCAAACAAAAGAGAATGGCTATTTTCTTCATCTTCTCGATGCTCCTTGGTGCTGCCCTTCAGATCACCAACAGCTTCGGTGATCTGTTCCTGAGCAGTTTCAGTACCATTCCTGAATTTGCCGATTCTTTCGGTGTCAAACACTCGGTGGTGCTTCTCTCCATATCGCAAATGTCAGAAACATTGTTCATACTTGCCATACCTTTCTTCCTCAAGAAATTTGGTATCAAGAAAGTGATGCTGATCAGTATGTTTGCCTGGGTGCTTCGTTTCGCATTGTTCGGACTGGGTGACCCTGGACCGGGATTGTGGATGCTGATCCTCTCAATGATCGTATACGGTATGGCATTCGATTTCTTCAACATTTCCGGTTCGCTGTTTGTTGAGCAAAACACCAGCCCTGCCATCCGTGCCAGTGCCCAGGGCGTATTTATGATCATGACCAACGGGATCGGTGCCATCGTAGGTTCTTACGGTGCAGGAGTGGTAGTGAACCACTTCACAGAGATCGAACAGTCCTCCGGTTTGAGAGTAGGCGATTGGCCGGCCGCATGGTATGTTTTCGCAGGCTATGCTCTGGTGGTAGCCATCGTATTTGCTATCATATTCAAATATAAGCACAATCCGGATCAGGAAGTTAAAGTGACACATTGATGGAAAATAAGGTAGAACTGAAAGTTTTAAATATCTCCAACAGCCAGGCGCAGGCAGGTGCCTATGCAATGATCCTCGGAGAGGTGGACGGAGACCGCCAGCTCCCGATCATTATAGGACCCGCCGAGGCTCAGGCAACGGCTTTGTACCTGAAAGGCATACAACCTCCCCGGCCACTCACCCACGATCTGTTTGCCACAGCCGTGTCGGTTATCGGGACCGAGTTGATCAGGGTATACATTTACAAAGCCATAGAAGGTGTATTTTACTCTTACATCTACCTGAAAAAAGAAAATGATATCTACCGGATCGATGCTCGTACTTCCGATGCAGTGGCACTGGCCATCCGCCTCAACGCCCCCATCCATATCTCGGAAGCTCTGCTCGAGAAAGAGTGTGTACGCGTGGACGAAGAGGGAGAGATCACCATCGCCCCACAGGAAGACGTTACTCTGGAAGACCTGAAAGCTGCCCTCGAAAAAGCAGTCAAAGAAGAGAACTACGAACTGGCTTCTGTATTGCGGGACAAGATATTGAAAAAAGAATAAAGGAATTTACAAAATTACGATTTACGATTGAAATACAATGCATCTGTTTTACACACCCGATATAGAGACCGAAAAGGAGTTGCCGGAAGAGGAAGCACGCCATTGCCTGCGGGTACTGCGTCTGACCAGTGGCGATCCCGTCATGCTGACGGATGGTAAAGGAAACTTCTTTCGTGCCCGGATCGGTGCGGCTACTTCTAAGAAATGTGAAGTAGAGATCACAGAACGCATTCCTCAGCCTCCGTTGTGGCAAGGGCATCTTCACATAGCCATGGCCCCGACAAAAAACATGGAGCGCAACGAATGGTTTGCCGAGAAAGCAACAGAGATCGGTATGAACGAACTCACGCTACTCAACTGCAGATACTCCGAACGTCGTGTCGTGAAGACAGAGCGGCTCAACAAGATACTGGTATCGGCTATGAAGCAATCCCTGAAGGCTCGCCTTCCCCGGTTGAATGAAATGACCGATTTCCGCAAATTTCTGGATCAGGAGTTCCAGGGACAGAAATTCATAGCTCATTGCTACCCCGGAGAGAAGCCTCTCCTTCAGGACGTGTTGCAACCGGGCGATGCACTGGTACTCATCGGTCCGGAAGGAGATTTCAGTGAAGAAGAAGTGGCACAGGCAACCGCGGCAGGTTTCCGCCCCATCAGTTTGGGCAGATCACGCCTGCGCACAGAGACCGCCGCACTGGTGGCCTGCCACCTGCTCAACCTGGGCAATCAGCTCACAGAAGAATGAACAATCTATTTCTAAATAAACTATTTATGTCAACAAAAAACCTTTTCAGGCTTTCGGTACTGATGCTACTGATGGCAACCGTTAGTTCCTGTTCGAAAAAAGCAGGTGAATATACCAGTGTCATCCCATCGGATGCCGTGGTTGTATCTTTCCACCTCCAATCACTGGCCGACAAAGCCGGAATACAGGGCGACGATGCGGAGCAGATCAGAGAAACTCTTCTGAGTGCACTCACAGGTAGCATCAATGCCTCTTCCATGGCTCAGATGGAAAAGATCGTCCGCAATCCTTCCGAATCGGGAATAGCTGTAGACGAGCCATTCTACCTTTTTACAGCACCGTCCATCAACGATGACGCAGCTGTGACTGCCAGAGTAAGCAACCTCAAAAACCTGCGCAGCACCCTGGAAACCCTGGCCGCTGAAGGTGTCGCAACCCCGGTAAATAGCCAGAGTGGTTACGAATATACAGTGGTAAGTCGTAGCCTGTTCATTGCTTTCAATGAAAACACCGCACTGATGTTCGCCAAAAGCCCCGGAGCCGGTACAGAATCTTCTCTGCAACTTGCCACCCGACTGATTTCTCAGAGCACGGACAAAAGCATCCGCGAGACAAAAGGATTTGAAAAGATGACAGCCAGAAAAGGAGAGATCACTTTCTGGTTGCCTTTCGCCAGTGTGTCCAATGCCGATATGCTGAAAAGCACTACCATGGGTATTCCGGAAGGAGTAGATATGGAAAATGTCTCCCTGATAGGCGGATTGTCTTTTGAAAAAGGAAAAGCTGTACTGGAAATGGATACCTACACAGAAGACAAAAAGACAAAA
>DALZBD010000027.1:0-15789 GCA_031977515.1 Bacteroides sp.
TTTCTTTTGTTCTTATGTCTGAAAAACGGGTTTCACTATAGTTGAATAACCAAACCGTAAAAACACGTCATGAACAGAAACACACTTTATCTTTGCCTGTCTTTTATCGTGTGGCTTAACACTTTACCGACACTGGCTCACAATTCCGAGCCCATTTCTTTTCTGCACATAGGTCTCAGAGAAGGGCTGTCTCAAAGTACTGTATTTTCCATCGCTCAGGACAAACAGGGGCATATGTGGTTTGCCACCTACGATGGAGTGAATAAATACGACGGATACGACTTTACCGTTTATCAGCATGACAGCAACAATCCGATATCCTTGTCCAACGACATTGCCCGGGTAGTATCTACTGATAGTCAGGGACGGGTCTGGATCGGTAGCCGTGATGGTCTGTCGTTATATGATGCAGAAAAAGATATCTTTCGCAATTATTTCTACGAAAGAGAAGGAAAGAAAACCCAGATCAATGACATTGCCGAAGCAGGAGAAGATCTGTTATTGACAGCTACTCCGGAAGGCCTGCTCTTCTTCCGGATCGGAGAAAGCCGTTTCATAAATGATTCATTGAGCCAGACATTTCATCGGCTGGATGCTTCCACACTAAAGCGTGAAGGGGATCATATTTACATTGGCACTTATCAGGGATTATATGTATATTCTATCGCTTCGGGCGAAGTAAATCCGGTGACTCAGGCTTTGGACCAGAAACGTATTCAATCTGTGCTTCGTCAATCCTCCACACGCCTGTGGGTAGCCACCGAAGGAGCGGGGTTGTATCTGATCAATCCCATGAGTGGAGAGGTTCTCAAAAATTACCGGCATACACCAGGCCACACAAAAAGTATCAGTTCCAACTATATCCGCTCTCTGGCTCTTGATGCACAGAACCGTCTGTGGGTCGGTACATTCAACGACCTCAACATCTATAACGAAGGAAGTGATTCTTTCCAGTCTTATACCCACAATCCGGTAGATGACAGTAGTCTTTCACAAAATTCCATACGGAGTATATTCAAAGACAATCAGGGAGGAATGTGGCTGGGCACCTATTTCGGAGGGCTCAACTACTACCATCCCCTGAAAAACCGCTTCCGGCATATCCGGCAGATCCCTTACAAAAACTCTCTCAATGAAAATATCATCAGTTGCATCGTGGAAGACGAACGAGGAGATTTCTGGATCGGTACCAATGACGGAGGAGTCAACCTCTATCGTCCGCAGGAAGAAAAGTTTATTCATTACAGACTGCCACTGGACTCCGGTACAGGTATCGGATCCAACAACATCAAAGCGATCCATGTAGACGAATCTTCCGGCAAAGTATATATCGGCACACATGCAGGTGGGCTGTATGTACTGGATCGGAAAAGCGGACGTATCCTGTCATACAACACACGCAACAGCAAACTGCCCGACGACAATATATACGCGATCCTTCCCGGAGAAGACGGATGGTTGTGGCTGGGCACATTGGCAGCACTCGTGCGTTTTCACCCGCAACAACAAATGTTCCGGACGATACAGCATCAGGCCGACGGGCAACCTTTTAATCAGAAACAGATTACCTGTTTGTTCCAGGATTCACAGAATCGTCTGTGGATTGCAGGGGAAGAAGCACTTTCCTTATACCGATGGCAAAACGATGCACTGTATCCCCTCTCCTTATCCACAGAAGACTTCCCTCCTGCCCGTATTTTCACCAACTGTATCTACGAAAGTACAGACGGTACTTTCTGGATAGGGACAAGGCAGGGTATATACAGATATCAGGAAAAAGACAAAGAACTGCGCCACTATACCACGGCCGAAGGTCTGCCCAACAATGTAGTGTACGGTATCCTGGAAGATAGTTTCAAACGAATATGGATGAGTACCAACAAAGGATTATCCTGCATGCAACCGGGTACGGAGAAGTTTCGCAACTTTACGGAGACAGACGGATTGCAAAGCAATCAGTTCAACTCCTTCTCTTACTGCCGTACCTCCACCGGACAATTTTATTTCGGAGGGATCAACGGCCTGACTGTTTTCCGCCCCGAACTCCTGCTCGACAACCCGCATACCCCACCTGTGACCATCAACCGGCTACGTCTTTTTCACCGGACAGTGCGTCCCGGCGATGAAACAGGAATTCTGGATCGCCACATCAGCCAGACCGACCGGATCACCCTGACAGCCGCACAAAGCTCGTTTACTCTGGAGTTTGTAGTATCCAATTACATCGCCGGACCACACAATACATTTGCGTACCAACTGGAAGGCTATGACAAGGAGTGGTATCAACTGACAGACACCCGCTATGTCTCCTACTCCAATCTGCCACACGGCACTTATCGTTTCTTAGTGAAAGCTGCCAATAACGATGGGCTCTGGAACGATACACCCACCAGGCTGGAGATTGTGATCCTACCTGTCTGGTACAAGACCTGGTGGGCTATATTCCTCTTTATCCTGCTTTTCTGTACCATCTCTATAGCGATCATTCGTTTCTTCTGGATACGCCAGCAGATGAAGAATCAATTGGAAATGGAACGTAAAGACAAGGAAAGAAAAGAAGAGATCAACCAGATGAAAATGCGCTTTTTTATCGACATTTCGCATGAACTGCGTACTCCACTCACCCTCATCATGGCTCCCCTGCAGGAGATCCAGAACCGGGTGACCGACCGCTGGACACGCAACCAACTGGAACATATCCGTCGCAATACCAATCGCCTGCTACACCTGGTCAATCAGCTGATGGACTACCGTCGTGCCGAATTGGGTGTCTTTCGTCTGCAGGTCAGACATACAGATGTGTATACAACAGTGAAAGATATTTTCCTCATGTACGACAAAGCAGCCCGGAATAAGAACATAAAATACACACTGCATTCCATAATAGAAGGAAAAACATATATCGCAGATACAAACTTTATTGAATTGATGCTCCATAACCTGCTCTCCAATGCATTCAAGTTTACCGGAGAAGGAAGAAGCATTGAAGTGACCCTGAAAGAAGAAGAAGGATGGTTGCTGCTACAGGTCTGCGATACCGGAAAGGGAATCCCTCTGCAAAAGCAGGAAAAGATCTTCGAACGTTTCTATCAGATAGGTAATGAGCATACAGGAAGTGGTATTGGCCTGTCACTGGTACAACGTCTGGCAGAATTGCATCATGGATGTATAGAGTTGCAAAGTGAAGAGGGACAGGGAAGCAGTTTTACCATCCTTATCCCTCAACAAACCGATATCTACGCTCCGGAAGAATGGATCGATCCCGACAATGAAGCCACCAATCTCTCTTATACCACCAATGCACCGGAGATGTATTTTCTGGATACCGACAAAGAGCCAATCACACTGAAGGAAGAAGAAGGTAATAAAAAGGGTACATTGCTGCTTGTAGAAGACAATCCGGAGATCCTGCGTTACCTGCATGAGGGGTTGTCCGGGCATTACCGGATCCTGACTGCCACACACGGAGAGGAAGCACTCGAATGTCTGAAAGAAAAACAGGAAATAGATATGGTGATCACAGATGTGATGATGCCCGTCATGGATGGCATCCGTTTGTGCAAGACACTGAAACAAAACATCCGCACCTGCCACATTCCGGTACTGATCCTTTCGGCCAAAGGGGAATTGAAAGATCAGCAGGAAGGACTCAATGTAGGTGCAGATGATTATATACCCAAACCCTTCACCCTTTCGATCCTGACTTCTAAAATACAGAATATTCTGCGTACCCGCCGGGGAACCATTGATCATTATACCAATTCGGGAACTATCGAACCGGAAAAGATCACATTCAATGCTTTGGATGAAGAATTACTGCGCAAGGCTGTAGCTGTAGTGGAAAAACACATGGATGATATTGAATTTACGGCCGATGAATTTGCCAAAGAAATGAACATGAGCCGCTCCAACCTTCATCTGAAACTGAAAGCTATCACAGGAGAGTCTACGATCGACTTTATCCGTAAGATCCGTTTCAGTGAAGCTTGCAAACTGCTACGCGACGGACGTTATTCAATTGCTCAGGTGAGTACCATGGTGGGCTTCAACACTCCTTCTTATTTCGCAACCAGTTTCAAGAAATATTTCGGTTGTTTGCCCACAGAATACATCAAGAGCATACGGGGATAACAAAATTGATAGGATTTTCAACAAAACTGAAAGACTTTGGACCCCTATTTTATTCCTTTCAACAATTCAGGACAAGCGAAAAGCAGCGACACGCTATTTTTGCTTTCATGACAAAGAGATCTTTCCAGTGACTTTTTCAATCTGATTTTTGAAAAAGGAAAGATACTGAAAAACTCTTCACGGGAAAATTTGAACAATTAAAGTATAGGAATAAATAATTATGAAGAAAAAACTCTTACTACTGGCAGCTTCGGCTGTATGGGTATTCGCCGGATGTCGGAATGAGACCGATAGCTCGTACGGGTGGATCAGAAAAGGGATCGACACAGCTGCTGCGCAACTCCGTTACACTTCCGAAGAGGTAGCCTCTACCGGTATGCTTCCCCGGTCGATATGGACAGGATACGACATGGACTTCCTGTCTGCACAATTGGAACGGGATCCGTCTACATTCAAAGATTCTCTCCGTATCATTCCGGAGGAAAAACTGGGACAACGACGACTCTGTAACGTGTACGACTGGACAAGCGGATTCTACCCGGGAAGCCTGTGGTATCTGTATGAGCTGACAGGTGATACGGATTTCCGCCGGTATGCCACTCACTTTACCAATCTGCTTTACCCGGTTCGGGAGTATACCGGAACGCATGACCTGGGATTCATGATCAACTGTAGCTTTGGCAATGCCGCCCGCCTGGCTCCCAACGATTCCATTGCACCTGTCATGGTGCAGACTGCGGACAACCTGATCTCCCGTTACGATCCGGAGATCGGATGCATTCGATCGTGGGACTTCGGCTGGTGGAATTTTCCGGTGATCATTGACAACATGATGAATCTGGATCTGCTCTTTGAAGCCTCCCGCATTACAGGCAATCCCAAATACCAGGAAGTGGGGATAAAACATGCACTGGTGACTATGGAGCATCACTTCCGACCGGACCACTCTTCGTATCATGTCATAAGCTATCACCCCGATGGCACAGTAGAAACGAAGGCAACACATCAGGGCAAAAACGATGAATCGCCCTGGGCACGCGGACAAGCCTGGGCACTCTACGGATATATTTCCTGTTTTGAAGAGACCAAAAATCCGGCTTTCCTGAAAAAAGCAGAAGATATCGCAGCCTATATCATGGGCCAGGTGAAAACTGAAGATCTCATCCCTTACTGGGATTACGATGCGCCCGCAACCCCGGAAACACCCAGAGATGCTTCGGCAGCTTCTGTCACCGCATCGGCCCTGCTCCAACTCAGTACACTGGTCGGAGATGGAAGTCTCTATTTTGACTATGCCGAAACCCTATTGAAGAATTTGTCGGGTCCCGACTACCTGGCCAGCCCCGGCGAGAACCAGGGATTTATCCTGATGCATTCTACAGGATCCCTACCCCACGGATCGGAGATAGATACACCGCTCAACTATGCCGACTATTATTATCTCGAAGCATTGAAACGGTATATGAATCTGAAAGGAATTACGTATAAAGACTTGTAAAAGGATTTACAATTGGACGATTTACTATTTACGATTGATATTAGATTATATACCCATCCAATCATAAATAATATCATAAAGAAACAGTCTTATAAATTCAATAGTAAATAGTCCGATCGTAAATATAAAACATATTATCATGAAAAATGTCCGGAAAAACCTATTCTTTATTATCATTTGTCTGCTTTGCATGAGCGGACTCCACGCACAACAACTGCGTCCTGAAATATTTTCCCTGATCAACCTGGATTACCCGGGACTGGAACAGGTCAAGGCCTCCCATCAGGAAGGTAACGATGTCGCTGCTGCAGAAGCCCTGCTCAGCTATTATCGTCAACGTTCTCACATCAACCATCCCGATGTGGATATCAACAACGTGACCATCAGCAAGCAGGATCAGCAATGGGCAGACGACGCATTGGAACATACTTTCTTTGTGCACAAAGGCTATCAGCCCTCTTACAACTATGGCAAAGACATCAACTGGCAATACTGGCCGGTAAGAGACAACGAACTCCGCTGGCAACTTCACCGTCACAAATGGTTTTCTCCTATGGGAAGGGCCTATCGGGTATCAGGTGATGAGAAATATGCCAAAGAATGGGCATATCAATACATGGACTGGATCATTAAAAATCCACTATCCGAAGTAAACAAACAGCAATACGAACTCATCAGCAGCGGCGAAGTAAAAGGAGAAGCCGAGAATGTACGTTTTGCGTGGCGTCCGCTGGAAGTGAGCAACCGTTTACAGGATCAGACCGGGCAATTCCTCTATTTTCTTCCCTCACCTTCGTTCACTCCGGAATTCCTGACCGAATTCCTGGTAAATTATCACCGTCACGCCCTGCATATCCTGAACAACTATTCCGACAAAGGCAATCACCTGCTCTTCGAAGCACAACGTATGATCTATGCCGGTGCCTTCTTTCCCGAATTCAAAGAGGCCGAACAATGGAGAAAAAGCGGCATAGAGATCCTCAACCGGGAGATCAATATACAGGCTTATCCCGATGGCGGACATTTCGAACTCGACCCTCACTATCACCTGGCAGCGATCAATATCTTCTGCAAAGCACTCTTTATGGCCGATGTAAACGGGTTCAGGAATGAATTCCCGGCCAGCTACCTCAACACGATGGAAAACATGATCCTGTTCTACATGAATATTTGTTTCCCGGATTATACAAATCCCTGCTTCAGCGATGCCAAACTGGGCGAGCGTAAAGACGAACAGAAAAACTACCGTACCTGGGCAAAGATATTCCCCGACAATCAACAGATCCGCTATTTCGCCACAGGTGGTAAAGAAGGCTCACTTCCTGCTCACTTGTCTAAATCTTTCAAACATTCGGGATTCTTTGTGTTCCGCAATTCCTGGAAACCGGATGCGACAGTAATGGTACTCAAAGCCGGGCCACAAGGTTTCTGGCATTGCCAGCCTGACAACGGAACATTTGAATTGTGGTTCAACGGACGCAACCTCTTCCCCGACTCCGGTGCATACGTCTATGCAGGCGACGGCGAAGTAATGCAATTGCGCAATTGGTTCCGACAGACACGCGTACACAATACACTGACACTCGACGGACGCAATCTTGACATCACCAAATCAGTATGCCTGCACTGGCAGGAAGGAGGAGAAGTGGAAACACTCGTTACCGAGAATCCATCTTACGAAGGGTTGCGCCACCGTCGAACCGTATTTTTTGTAGAAAATACCTATTTCGTAGTGGTAGATGAAGCTATCGGAAATGCCGTAGGAGAAGTGAATCTGAACTATCAGCTTTGTGAAGGAGAGGTAAAAATAGATGCGGCAAAGAATATACTGCTTTCCCGATTCGAAGGTGACAGCAATGTGAAGTTACAGTGTTTCGGAGAAAAAGGAACTACGCTGCGCGAAGAAGAAGGATGGCGTTCGACCGCCTATCGTCAACGCGTGGAACGTACGGCAGTCTCTTTCAATACTCCTAAAAAGACCACTGACACTACCCGTTTCATCACCGTGATATATCCGGTGAAAGATGCGGCACAGGCTCCTGCACTCGCTGCTAAATTCACAAATAAAAAGTTCAGTGAAAACAGTGTGGAGGTAGAAGTAAAAACAGGTGGAAAAAGTCGGAAACTCAGTTGCCGGTGGTAAAAACTTTTATAAATTTTCAACAGACCATTTATAATTAAGTATTACGGATTCTACCGATTGCCTGAGTGGGCTAAGCCGATCTTTGATTTGCTTTTTCTAAAGTTTCCTCTTTGTGTGCTGAGACGCAAATGCCATATTTATGTGCTGAGACGCAAAGTATTGCGTCTCAGCACAAACAAATGAGATACAAACAAGTGAGATATAAACATATATGCACTTCATCACGCATTAATGATATATAAACACATATTCTCGTCTCAAAATAAAAGATACGAGTAAAATTCATATGAAGCACTAAAACCATAAAAAAACCAACCATCCAATAAACAATTATGAAAACCTCTGCCTTGCTGTTACCGTTGGGAGCCCTCACATTGGGCTCCTGCAACGGACAGAAAGAAGAACCTCGCCGGCCCAACATTCTTTTTGTGATGACCGACGACCACACAACCCAGGCTATCTCCTGCTACGGAAGCAACCTGGTACAGACTCCGAATATGGACCGCCTGGCAGACGAAGGCATTCGTTTCGACAATTGTTATGCCGTCAATGCTCTTTCCGGACCATCAAGAGCCTGTATACTGACAGGAAAGTTTAGCCACATCAACGGATTCCGTGACAACTCCTCTGTCTTTGATGGCGACCAGCCTACTTTTCCGAAAATACTTCGGGAAGCAGGATATGAAACCGCCATAGTGGGCAAATGGCACCTGATCTCGGAACCGCAGGGATTCGATTTCTGGAGCATCCTCTGCGGACAGCACGAACAGGGTGACTACTACGATCCCGATTTTCTCGAGAACGGAGTACTGGTAATGGAAAAAGGATACGTAACCGATGTGGTTACTGACAAAGCGATCCGTTTCCTCGAAGAGCGTGACAAACAAAAACCTTTCTGCATGATGGTACACCACAAGGCACCCCATCGCAACTGGATGCCTGCACCCCGTCACCTGGGTATGTTCAACGACACAATCTTCCCCGAACCGGACAACTTGTTCGATACCTACGACGGACGCAGCCAGGCCGCACGTGACCAGGACATGAGCATTGCGCGCACACTGAGCAACGGCTGGGACCTGAAGCTATTCACCCGCCAGGAGATGCTCAATGATACCACCAATCACCTGTATAGTGTATACAAACGTATGCCTGCCGACGTACAGGACAAGTGGGATTCTGTCTATGCACAACGTATCCGTGAATACCGCAAAGGAGATCTGACAGGAGATGCCCTGGTAAGTTGGAAATACCAGCAATATATGCGTGACTATCTGGCCACAGCACAGGCTGTAGATGAAAATATCGGACGTCTGCTCGAATACCTTGAACAGACTGGAGAACTGGACAATACGATCATTGTATATACTTCGGATCAGGGATTTTTCCTGGGTGAGCATGGATGGTTTGACAAACGGTTTATGTACGAAGAATGCCAGCGGCTGCCACTGCTTATCCGGTATCCCAAAGCTATACAGGCAGGCAGTACAAGTAACGCCATTGCTATGAATGTAGACTTCGCACCCACTTTCCTCGACTTTGCCGGCGCAACCATCCCCGAAGATATGCAGGGACAATCTCTGAAACAGGTATTGCAACAGGGTGGAAATAAGCCGGAGGAATGGCGGGAGGCAGCCTACTACCATTATTATGAATATCCGGCGGAACATTCTGTCAAACGTCATTACGGCATACGTACAGCTACCCATAAGCTGATACACTTCTACAACGATATCGACGAATGGGAAATGTATGACCTGCAAACCGACCCTAAAGAGATGAACAATCTATATGGCAAACCGGAACAGGCAGAAACACAAAGTGAATTGGTTAAACTGCTCCGGCAAACTCAGGAGCTATACAAAGACGAGGACGCGATACTATTTACAATGGGACAATTGACGATTTACGATTGAAATTACATGGTAAATATAAATTATTCATAATCATATACTCTTCAGCGTCTGCTCATAACCACAGGAGATAAATATCAACCATACATACTTCCTATTAACAGTCATAAAAAAAAATCAGGATGAAAAAAGAAATCCCGGTATAACATACAGATGTAACTTCAATCGTAAATTGTAAATCGTAAAATCGTAAATCAAATGATGAATAGAAGAAATTTTCTAAAGAATACCGGATGGGGCTTCCTCGGATTGGCTGCCTCTTCCTCTCTGCTGGGCTCTTGTGTACCAGGTAGCCGTGAAGCACGTAAGATCCTACCCTCTCCCAACAACCTGAAAATGTATTGGGGAGACCTGCACAACCATTGCAACCTGACCTATGGACACGGAGATATGCGTAGTGCTTTTGAAGCAGCCCGGCAACAACTGGACTTTGTATCCGTGACCCCGCACGCTCTCTGGCCCGATATTCCGGGTGCCAATGATCCGCGTCTGAAATGGGTGATCGACTACCATACCGGAGCCTTCCGGCGATTGCGGCAGGGAGGATGGGACAAGTATGTAGCCATGACAAATGAATACAACCGTGAAGGAGAGTTTCTGACTTTCCTGGGTTACGAATGTCACAGTATGGAACATGGCGATCATGTGGCACTCAACTACGATCTGGATGCTCCCCTGTTGGAGTGTACATCCGTACCTCATCTGAAAGAGCAACTGAAAGGCAAAAAAGCCTTTGTCACTCCCCATCACATGGGCTATATCGGCGGATACCGCGGTTACAACTGGGGATACTTCGAACCGGCACAGACACCTTTCGTGGAGATGTATTCCCGCCATGGACTGGCAGAGAGCGACCAGGGCGATTACAACTACCTGCACGACATGGGCCCCCGCCAATGGGAAGGTACCATCCAGTACGGACTTGATCAGGGGCATAAGTTTGGTATTATGGGTTCTACCGACCAGCATGCCGGCTATCCGGGTAGCTATGGTGACGGCCGTATCGGCGTGCTGGCTCCTTCTCTCAACAGGGATGCTATCTGGGAAGCCATGGCCAACCGGAATATGTGCTGTGTGACAGGAGATAAGATACAAATCGATTTCCGTATCAACGACGCGGTGATGGGTGATACGATCCGGGGCAATAGCAGACGGATCTACATGCGCGTGGAAGGAGAAAGCTGTATCGACTATGTGGATCTGGTGAAAAATGGTCAGAGTGTAGCCAGACTCAGCGGCCCACTTACTCCGGTAGCTCCGGAAGGAGAGAATATACGTTGCAAAGTCAAAGTAGAATTTGGTTGGAATCGCGAAGAGCGCTATGTACACTGGCTGGGAAAACTATCGGTAGACAAAGGAGTGATTCATTCCGTGACACCCTGCTTCCGTGGAGCAGCCTACACCTCTCCGCAGGAAAACGAGCCTGCATTTGAGACAAGGGTCAACCGTATACTTTCGGCTACAAACCAACAAGTGGAACTGGATATGTACAGCAGCAAAAATCCCAATACACTCACCCCTGCCATGCAAGCTGTGATCCTGGATGTGACCATGCCCGGAAACGGAAACATCACAGCCCAATTCAATGGTAAAGAGTTTACCCATTCTTTGGGACAACTGCTGGAAGGCTCACGCTCGCATTTCATGAACGGATGGCTCAGTGAAGCGATCCTCTTCAACCGTGCCATGCCCGAAAGTTGCTTTACTATCGAACATTACATGAAAGATACGCAGCCACAGAAAGAGACTGACTATTACTACGTACGGGTGCGGCAACGCAATGAGCAATGGGGATGGAGCAGCCCGATATGGGCAGAAAAAACATAAAGAGATTTACGATTGAACGATTGAAGTTACACCACATCGTGAATTTATAACTATTTTCTAAATAACTGTCAGGATGTTGCTCGGTTCTTTATTTCCGGAGGACGTGTCATAAATCTACTCAGATACTTATGGCATACTCTTCTATACGGGAAGTTTTTGAAAATGACACACTTGTAGAGACGCAATACCTTGCGTCTCAAAAAATGAACCTTGTAATAAATTTCCTGTGGAAAATCCTAACAGTTACTAAAGTGAAAACCTAAATTAAATATAAAACAATCTCCGGACACCGTAACAATAACCTGTATTCTGTTATCATATAAAAAAACCGATATGCAAGATCAATCTAAAAAAACTCAGAAAACATATGCCATTGGCCTGGATCTGGGAGGTACATTCATCAAATATGCTCTGGTCGATTCTGAAGGGGAATGCCTGATCCATAGCAAACTTCCCTCTCTGGCAGAGGTTTCTGCCGAAGCTGTCATCGGACAGTTGATCAAAGCCGCAGAAGAAACCCAGAAATATGCTATGGAACAGGGTTATACTGTACAAGGTATTGGAATAGGAACACCCGGTATTATCGACGATACGGAACGCATCGTGGCAGGGGCAGCAGAAAATATCCGGGGATGGGAAAACATTCCGTTGGCAGATCGTATCGAAGAAAAATTATCTCTTCCTGTCAGAGTAGGCAACGATGCAAATCTAATGGGCCTGGGAGAGACTCTTCACGGTGCCGGCAGAGGATGTAGCCATGTGGTATTCCTGACAGTAGGTACAGGAATAGGAGGAGCTGTCGTCATCGATTACAAACTCTTTAATGGTTTTGCCAACCGGGGCACTGAATTGGGGCACATTGCCCTGATGGCTGAGGGAGAAATCTGTGCCTGTGGAGCTACAGGTTGCCTCGAAGCCTATGCCTCTGCCAATGCCCTCGTGCGTCAATACCAGAAAGCCTTGCAAGCTCTTCCTGTAAGATCACCGGAACAAATTACTCCGACAAATGCAGAACAAATCATACAGCTCTATCTGAAACAGGACCCTCTGGCAATCACCTGCATGGAAAAGCATTTTTATTTTCTGGGAAGAGGTATAGGTGGGCTCATCAACATATTTAGCCCGCAACGTATAGTCATTGGAGGAGGACTGGCAGAAGCAGGTCCGTTTTACATCGAACACGTAGCCCGGGAAGCCTTGCGGCAAGCCCTACCCGCTTGCGCTGTAAATACCTCTATCGTAGGAGCTGCATTGGGCAACAGGGCCGGTAGCATCGGAGCGGCTGCACGGATCTTTCAGGTTCAGAGCACACAGGAAAAGAGTATTTAAATTTTAGCTGTGCCCAACCCGATGGTTACTTCTACTCTCTTTTGATGAAGAGGGTGTGCCAAACATATAGAGCATACTCTCCTATATATACAAATAAAAGGCAAAATGGTCCCTAAGAATAACCCATAAATCACAGATAACCATGACATCATCGATATTGAAACGCATATCCCTTTTTCCCGCTTTACTTCTGCTGTTGCCCTCATTATGGGCACAGAAAAGCATATTGACTTTGACACAACCGAGCCTGATGCACGAAGTGCGTGCTACCCCCTACCCACTCGACGGAGCAGCTGCTACCGTCAACCCACCCCGCCTGCTCTGGCCTGACAAATTCCCCCACCTCGGCCCCGTACTTGATGGAGAAGAGGAGGCCGAACACAAACCGGCAGTCATCTACCGGGTCCGCCTCTCCCGCGATCCGGAATTCCGCCGGGATGTGACTACCGCCGAACGTGCCTGGGCTTTTTACAATCCTTTCCGATTGCTGGAGGCAGGTATCTGGTACTGGCAACACGCCTATGTAGATCCGCTGGGAGGCGAAGAATGGTCGCCCCGCTACAGCTTTACCATCAGCGAAGATACACCGGTATTCAACCCTCCTGCCTGGTCGGAAGTACGAACCCGCGTACCCAATCACCATCCCCGTATCCTACTCGACAAAAACGACTGGGAAGAGATCATCCGCCGCAATACAGACAATCCCGAAGCGAAGGGATACATACAAAAAGCGGATAAATGCCTCAATCTCCCTGTGCTTCACCTGAGAGAAGAGATCGATACTACACAGGTGGTACAACTCACCAACCAGGTACAATACAAAGCTACATTGATCCGGGAAAGCCGCAAGATCGTGGACCGGGAAGAAGCTCGTATCGAAACCATGATCCGTGCCTACCTGCTCACCCGGGATACGAAATACTATCGGGAAGCCATGAAGCGCCTCACCGAAGTACTATCCTGGCGTGACAACAAATATTTCGCAGGTGATTTCAATCTTTCCACCTTGCTCTCTATGAGTACCTCAGCCTACGATGCATTTCAGGATCTGCTTACTTCTGAAGAACATGATCTGCTGCAGGGTACATTGAAAGACCTGGGCAGTTTCTTCTTTGATGAATATGTCAACCACCTGGAAAACCGCATTGCCGATAATCATGTGTGGCAGATGACCTACCGTATCCTTACCATGTCAGCTTTTGTCACACTGGGCGAACTGCCCGAAGCGGAAATCTGGGCCGACTACTGTTACAATATGTGGGTGGCACGTTTTCCCGGACTCAATAAAGACGGCGCCTGGCACAACGGAGATTCTTATTTCCAGGTCAACTACCGTACCCTGATCGAAGTCCCTGCTTTCTACTCCCGACTCAGCGGATTTCATTTCTTCGACGATCCCTGGTACAAAAAGAATGTAAACTATGTAATATATCATCAGCCTCCCTTCTCCAAATCGGCCGGACATGGCAATGCGCACGAAAACAGAAAGACACCCAGTGGAGCCCGTGTGGGATATGCGGATGCCCTCGCCAGGGAGTGCAACGATCCATGGGCAGCCGCCTACGTACGGTATATCATGGAGCGGGAATCGGATATCCTGAACAGTGCATTCGAAGCCAAGCCGGCAGACCTGACCTGGTATCGCTGTACCACACACAAACAACTACCTGCCGACAACCGTAGCTTAGACGAACTGCCGGGAGCAAAAGTATTCCCTTATACAGGAGTGGCCACTATGCATACCCGGCTGGGTGACCCGGCCCGCAATGCCATGCTCTCTTTCCGTTCGAGCCCTTATGGATCTACTTCTCATGCACTGGCCAATCAGAATGCGTTCAATACATTCTACAGTGGTCAGGAAATATTCTACAGCAGTGGCCATCGCACAGGTTTCACAGACGATCATTGTATGTACAGCTACCGCAACACCCGCGCGCACAACACGCTATTAGCCGATGGCATGGGACAGAAGATCGGAACAGAAGGCTACGGTTGGATTCCCCGTCATTACGAAGGGCAACAGATCTCTTATTTCGTGGGAGACGCCTCCAATGCATACGGACAGGTTACATCTCCGTTGTGGCTGCACCGGGCACGGCTGTCAGGTACACAATTTACTCCGGAAAACGGTTGGGATGAGAATAAAGTGAAACTCTTCCGGCGCCACGTGGTCCGCCTGGGAAATACCGGACTATTTGTGATCTATGACGAACTGGAAGGTCTTGCTCCCGTACGTTGGGGATATCAACTTCACACCATCCGCCACCCGATGGAAGTGGACCAGCAGACAGACTATGTACGTGTCACTGGTCGAAACGATCGTGGTGGAGTATCTGTGGCACATCTCTTCTCTTCCGTTTCTGTACAGACCGAACAGATGGATACTTTCTTCTGTGCACCGGACAACTGGAAAAATGTGACAGACCAGAGCGGACGTACCCTGCGCTATCCCAACCACTGGCATTTCACAGCAACAACATCTCCTGCACAATCGGCGAGATTCCTGACTGTAATAGACACACGCGGTACAGATCGCAGCGACATGGTAATCCACCGGGAAAATGATACGTTTTATATGGGCGACTGGCAGATAGAATGCGATCTCAGTGACTCCGGAAAGAGTGTACTCCGTATCAGTAACGAGCTTGAAAATATCCTGTTAGAATATGACACAACCCAGTCAGAAGGACACACTCGGATTACAGAAAAAATAAATGGAAAATCACAGGTCACAGAACTGGAAGATCAACTTCCGGAAGTAGTGATCTGATACATCGACATCGAAAATACCTATAAAATAAAGTGCTGTATGCAAATATCATACAGCACTTTATACACGCATAAAAATCAGACTACTCCTCTTTTTATACTATATATAGAATATTTCGATAGACACACTATCACAAAAAACGGGAAAACCTTTTCTATATACAGTTTTTTCATTCTTA
>DALZBD010000028.1:0-15510 GCA_031977515.1 Bacteroides sp.
CTGCTGGTTGCTTTCCTGCTTTTCTATACGTATAAGCTGATGAAAGTTTCCGGTTCGATCAATATTTTTACCGGTATTCTGGTCTTTATCCTGTTCTGGCTGATTGTATCCCAGGTACTGGAAATGCGGTTGCTGGGTTCTATCTTTGATCAACTGGTGCAGGTGGGTGTGCTGGCTCTGATCATTCTTTTTCAGGATGAGATCAGGCGTTTCCTGATGACATTGGGTACACATCGCCATGCCAGTGCATTCATCCGTTTTTTTACGGGGAATAAGAAAAAGAAAGTTGCCAATGAAGATATCATGCCGGTGGTCATGGCTTGCCTGAGTATGGCCAAGCAGAAAACCGGTGCATTGATCGTGATTGAAAACCAGATACCTTTGGATGAAGTAGTCCGTACAGGAGAGGTGATCGACGCGGATATCAATCAGCGTTTGATAGAGAATATTTTCTTTAAGAATAGCCCGCTGCATGACGGAGCAATGGTGATCCGGAAAAAGAGGATCAAAGCTGCAGGATGTATCCTACCGGTCTCCCACAACCTGAATATCCCCAAAGAACTTGGCCTGAGACACCGGGCTGCCATGGGGATTTCACAGGAGTCGGACGCTCATGCAATTATCGTATCGGAAGAGACAGGTTCCATATCTGTTGCTTACCAGGGGCAATTTCATCTCCGGCTCAATGCCAAAGAACTGGAAAGTCTTCTTACTGAACAGGAAAAATAACACATCATATGTGACATGTAAAACACATAATTAACTAATTATTTATTGGATATGGATAGACGAAGTTTTCTGAGAACCGGAGGCATGGCCCTGTTGGGGTCTGTGGCTGCTTCTTCCTTTGCAGCTCCGACAGCTGTCACGGGAGCATTGGGAGGTGCGGATCCACAGGGACAGGTTGCGGCTGCGCTGGCTCATTTCGGAGTGACCGAAGAGCAATTGCGTAAAGTACTCGCTGCTGCACTGGAAAAAGGAGGAGATTATGCAGATCTCTTTTTTGAACACACATTTAACAACTACATCGGCCTGCAGGATGGTGCGGTAAATCGTTCTTCTTCGAATATCGACTTTGGGGTAGGGGTTCGCGTCCTGGCCGGAGATCAGAGTGGATACGCCTATGTAGAAAGCGTAACTTTGGATGAAATGATTCGCGCTGCCCGTACCGCTGCCCGTATTGCTACGGGTAGTCAGAGCGGGACTCCCGCTGCTTTGACGGAGAAACCTATCTCCAGAAGCTACTATTCGGTAGTGACTCCGTGGGACGAAGTGATCCTGAAAGACAAAATGCCTTATCTGCAACGTCTCAACGATCAGATCTTCAGCATGGACAGCCGTGTAGAAAAAGTATCGGCTTCGTTGAGCGACTCTACGTCACACATTCTTTTCTGTAATTCGGAAGGTGTGGTGTATTACGACTATCGTCCGATGGTGACGTTGGGAGCTTCCTGTACTATGCAGGAAAACGGTAAATACGAAAACAGCGGCTCTGCCCGTGCCTATCGCAAAGGATATGAGTTCCTGACAGATGATATCGTGGATACTATCTCCAGAGAAGCCATAGAAAATACATCTATACTCTTCAAAGCCATCAAACCCAAAGGGGGAGAAATGCCCGTTGTCATGGGGGCGGGGGGATCTGGTATCCTGTTGCACGAAGCCATCGGTCATGCTTTTGAAGCGGATTTCAACCGTAAGAATATCTCTATCTTCTCAGATATGCTGAATACAAAGATCTGTAACGAGAATATTACGGTAATAGACGATGGAACCATACCTTTCAATCGTGGTTCGGTGAATATCGACGACGACGGTACGGAAGGACAAAAGACCTATATCGTGAAAGACGGTGTACTGACCAGTTTCCTGCACGATCGCATCAGTGCGCAGCACTACGGTATTGCCTCTACCGGAAACGGACGTCGTGAATCTTTCCGCCACGTTCCTATTCCGCGTATGCGTGCCACTTATATGGAGCCCGGAAATATGAAAGAAGAAGATATCATAGCTTCTGTAGACAAAGGTATCTTTGTGGATAAGTTTACCAACGGTCAGGTACAGATCGGAGCGGGTGACTTCACCTTCTTCGTGAAATCGGGGTATATGATCGAGAATGGTAAGTTGACCCAGCCTATCAAGGATATCAATATCATTGGTAACGGACCGAAAGCGTTGGCAGACATTACGATGGTAGCCAACAACGATAAGATCGATAATAGCTCCTGGACGTGTGGAAAAGACGGACAGAGTTGCCCGGTCACCTGTGGTATGCCGTCTGCATTGGTAAGTAAGCTTACTGTGGGTGGAGAGAGTTAACAAACACGAACAGCTAAGAATTAAAGACTATGATATCAGATAGCAATAAAAAACTGGCCCAATGGGCCATGGAATATGCCCAGAAGAATGGATGTCAGGCATCCAGGGTGACGCTATACTCGGGTTCGAATACTTCATTCGAATTGAGAGACGCTAAAATGGATAGGCTGAAACAGTCTGCTGAGAATGGATTGAGTATACAGTTGTATGTAGATGGCAGATTCGGAACCTACTCTACCAATCGTCTGGACCAGAAAGAACTGGAATCTTTTATCCGCAACGGGATCGATGCAACCCGTTATCTGGCCGAAGATCCGTCAAGGGTACTGCCCGATCCGGAACGTTATTACAAAGGAGGGAAGCCCGATCTGCAATTACTTGATCCGAAGCTGAGCTCTATAGAGCCGGATGATAAAGTGGCTCTGGCTCGGGTAACAGCAGAAGAAGCAATGGGTAAAGACGACCGCATCATTTCGGTAGAATCTTCTTACAGCGACGGGGAGAATTTCTCTTACCGACTGGCCAGCAATGGCTTTGAAGGAGAATCAAAAAGCTCGTGGTATTCACTCGTTGCCAGTGTGAGCATCAAAGGAGATGGAGATGCACGTCCTTCTTCGTATTGGTACGATTCTTCTCTCTTCTATGATAAACTGATCAAAGAAGGAATCGGTCAGAAAGCATTGGAACGTGTGTTGCGGAAACTCGGACAACAGAAAATAGCATCCGGAAAATACACCATGGTACTGGATCCGACTGTCTCCAGTCGTGTGTTGAGTCCGATGATAAGTGCTCTGTATGGAGGCTCTTTGCAGCAAAAAAACTCTTTCCTTCTGGACAAATTAGGAGAGAAAATCGGTAATGATAAGCTTACTCTGATCGATGAACCTCACCTGATCGGTGCGTCCGGTGCCCGTTATTTTGACTCGGAAGGTGTGGCAACAGAAAGACGACCGGTATTTGAGAACGGTGTGCTCAAAACCTATTATATCGATACATACAGTGGAAAGAAAATGGGCGTTGAGCCTACCATAGCCAATCCTTCGATCCTGATCTTACAACCGGGAAACAAAGATGTGAACGGTCTGATCGCTGATGTGGATAAAGGTATTTTTGTGACCGGATTCAACGGTGGTAACTGCAACAGTACAACAGGCGATTTCTCCTATGGAGTGGAAGGATTCCTGATCGAGAATGGCAAACTGACGCAGCCTATCTCAGAGATGAATGTTACAGGAAATATGATCACACTCTGGAACTCTCTGGCAGCTGTAGGCAACGATCCTCGTTTGTCTTCTTCCTGGAGAATACCTTCACTGGCATTTGAAGGAGTAGATTTCAGTGGACTTTGATACAATCTTATATACAATTGAGAAAGTGATCCCGGAGATGGGGTCACTTTTTTTGTGAATGAGTTTTTGTGAGGGAATATCAGTTGAGCATGAGGCTCATATAGGGGTGCAAAGGAGACAGAATATACTCCGTAAGTTCCGCAATGGTCATAGATACACAATCTTCCTGTTCCAGAGAGGTAAAATAGGTACATATTCCCTGACTGATAAGATAATAACCGCAGTTTGACTGCAGGATATCGTCGTGTAGAAATATGCACAGCCTTTTTTCCGGATAAGCGGCAGCCCATATAGACAAGACTTGTTTCGCATCAATGATACGTGCCATACCCAGTTTCAGGACAGAAGATTTTTCAGTGGGAGGTTGTATCTGTTTTATATCATTACACTTCTCTTCTTCTCCAATCGCATTCAGCAACAGTTGACTTTCCCGCGAGGAGTTGCTCAGGAGCTCTTTGACAATCAATTGGTTTTCTTCTTTGTGGGTAATGGCTATACCAACGGTAGTTCCTTCATGGGTTAATTCATACAATTTTCCACCGGATAATGCCATATCTGCCAGAATCACTTTAAAGTCTTCTTCCGTATGCTGGATGCAACAAGGACGCTTCTGCATCTCAGATTGAAAATAGGTATATATTTCTTTCTTGCAATCGATATGACTGTGCAACTTATAAGAGGGAGGATTACCGAAAGAAGATAGATTGATAAGGTGTTCCAAGTAATAAAAGACGGAAGCATATCCCATGCGACTGTAATAGTCAAAGAGCCACGGCTCAGCAGGTATGAGCGTACTGAAGGCTGTTTTTTTCTGGTACATTTTCTCAAAAGAACTGCTCAGAAGGTTTTTCATCAAACCATGCCCCTGTTGGTTGGGATGTGTACATGCACCGGAGATGTAGGATGTATCGATAATTTCTCCGCAAAAAGTCATGGGGTAAGGGATCATTTGCAACGCAGAAACCACCTTTTCTCCCTCCAGAATGGCCTGATTTTCCCTTTCTTTGTAGCGCATAGAGAAATAGAGTTCGACAAACTCTTCACTATCGGTGAAACACAGTTTCCAGAGTTCTTTTACCTGCTCTTTCATAAGATCATTATGCGTTGGCATTTTTGAGAGTACCCATGTATTTTTCCAGTATCGTTACCGGCTGATAAGAGAGTTTGGCCTTTCGCAGACCTTCAATACCCAGATCCTCTTCCCTGTTTACGTATATATACTGCTCCGGAATGCGGCTGGCAAATTCCTGATTGATCGTAGCATATGCTCCGTTTATGCGAATATCTGCTTTTTCTACGTGTATTCCAAATGTCTCCTGGTTGATAGGCATACCAAAAGTGAAAGCCACGATCTGGTCCTCTACATACAATACTCCTCCCATTAATCCCAATGCTTCGAAATTTCTCAATGCATATCGGAGTGCCTGACGCTCGTAGGCAGTACCGTTTTCCTGATTGCAATCGTTGGCCCGACACCATTCATCTTCCAGTTCCAGGCAGGCAGGAATATGCTGCGGAGTCAGCATCTCGTAATGGGAGTTGTATTCTTTACGGAACTTATTGATGTGGTTGCGCTTGGGCTGAAACTTTTTCCCTTTGAGTTCTATCAGGTCCGTACGTAAGTAGATATAATCCGCATAATCCCTATCGGCTGTAAATTCAAATTCACCCGGCATAAACTGTTCTATCTGTGCCACACATTCAGAACAAACACCTAATAAACAAAAGGGGTGACCTTCCTGATTGGCATCCTCTCTGAGCTTTCGCAGAACAGTACTGAGATCTCCTTCACCAACAGGAAGCATATAGGCGAGCCGTTGATCTGTCCAGAACTTAAATACAAGAAAATTATCAATGACGGCCAATTGGGTCTGGTATAAAAAGCGCCAGCTACAGAGATTGGAAAACGAAAGGTCACAGTTGCGTCTCTTACTTTTCATCGTAAAAGAGGTAACGAGTTCTTTATCCTGAATGGTAAGGTCTTTAAAATCAATCATATTTGAAGATGAGGAAAGATATGTTAGAAAGTTAACAAAAGTACAAAGATTTTGTTAGAACGCTGAGCAGAATTGTAGGTAAGGGATGTTAAAAATAAGAAAAATGTTTATAAACTCATTTACTAAATAATCTTTTCTATGAGCTGGGAAAAGTCGGCGATTTTATCTTTTAGATACCCTGTTGATACTACCCTGCAACCAGTTGTGAATTTCCGGTTGGAATGCATATTCTCTTTTTGCTTATAAACAATATCTGCCAATGTGTTAAATTATAATAATTTGATTGTTTTACATGAAAAACAGTCAAAATTGCAATGTGGGTATTGCAATTTTGACTACTTTTGTGCCGTGAATAACACATTCTTCTGTATTTATACACATAATATAAAATATCTACCATGGATTTAATTAGTGAAATTGTTGAACGCGCCAAGGCGAATCGTCAACGCATTGTCTTGCCAGAGGGCACAGAAGAAAGAACCTTAAAAGCCGCCAATCAAATTCTTACGGATGGAGTGGCAGATCTGATCATTTTGGGAGATCCGGCTGATATCATTAAGAAGGCTGTAGAGCTGGGTTTGGGTAATATTGGCAAAGCTACGATCATGAATCCCGAAAATCATGTGAAAAAAGAGGAGTATGCACAATTGTTGTTCGAGATCCGTAAGGACAAAGGGATGACAATTGAAAAAGCCCGTGAGTTGGTGTTGGATCCTCTTTATCTGGGGTGTCTGATCATCAAGAACGGTGATGCCGACGGTCAGTTGGCTGGTGCACAGAATACGACCGGAAATGTACTGCGTCCCGCACTTCAGATCATCAAGACCCTTCCCGGAATCAACTGTGTATCCGGTGCGATGTTGCTTCTGACCAAAGCTCCGAATTACGGTAAGAATGGTTTACTGGTGATGGGCGATGTAGCGGTAACTCCGGTTCCTACTCCCGAACAATTGGCACAGATCGCAGTATGTACTGCATATACCGCACGTGATGTGGCAGGTATTGAAGAGCCTAAAGTAGCGATGCTTAGTTTTTCTACAAAAGGTTCGGCCAAACATGAAGTGGTAGATAAAGTAATTGAAGCAGTGAAACTGGCACATGAGATGGATCCAAGTCTGGATATAGACGGAGAGATGCAGGCAGATGCCGCACTTGTTCCTGCGATCGGTACCAGCAAAGCACCGGGATCGGCCATTGCCGGTCAGGCAAACGTACTCATCGTTCCCAGCCTGGAAGTAGGTAACATCTCTTACAAACTGGTAGAACGCCTGGGGCATGCCGATGCGGTAGGACCCATCCTGCAAGGTATGGCCAAGCCGGTAAATGACCTTTCCAGAGGTTGTTCGGTAGATGATATATATAAGATGGTAGCTATTACAGCCAATCAGGCTATTGCAGCAAAAAACAAATAAATACACATATCCGCAAATGAAAATTTTAGTATTGAACTGTGGTAGTTCATCTATCAAGTACAAGCTGTTTGACATGGACAGCAAAGAGGTCATGGCACAAGGGGGAATTGAAAAGATCGGTTTGCCCGGCTCTTTTCTTAAACTGACATTGCCCAATGATGAAAAGGTTGTACTTGAAAAAGACATTCCGGAACATACAGTGGGAATCGAATTTATTCTCGATACGCTGGTTGGCAAAGAGTATGGATGTATTCAGTCGTTGGACGAAATCTCTTCTGTTGGACACCGCGTGGTACATGGAGGAGAGAAATTCAACTCTTCCGTCCTCATTACGGATGAAGTGATCAATCAGATGGTAGAATGTTCGGATCTGGCGCCTTTGCATAACCCGGCCAACCTGAAAGGTATCTATACCATCTCCAAATTGCTTCCGAAAGTTCCTCAGATCGGAGTTTTCGACACAGCTTTCCACCAGACTATGCCGGAGCATGCTTATATCTATGCGCTTCCGTATGAGTTCTATCCGAAATATGGTGTACGTCGGTACGGATTCCACGGGACCAGTCACCGCTATGTATCCCAGCGGGTATGTGATTTTCTGGGAGTAGACAAAGCCGGAAAGCGGATCATTACCTGCCATATCGGTAACGGTGGTTCGATCACTGCGGTGAAAGACGGTAAATCTGTCGATACTTCTATGGGACTGACCCCGGTAGAAGGGCTGATGATGGGTACCCGCTGTGGAGATGTGGATGCCGGAGCTCTTATCTTCCTGATGGAAAAAGAGGGACTGGATGCACAAGGTCTGTCGGACCTGATCAATAAGAAAAGTGGGGTGATAGGAGTATCCGGTGTATCTTCGGATATGCGCGAATTGGAGGCTGCCTGTGAAGCGGGTAATCCTCGTGCTCAGCTGGCTCATGCCATCTATATCTATCGTATCAAAAAATATGTGGGTGCCTATGCCGCTGCTATGGGTGGTGTGGATATCATTGTATTTACCGGTGGAGTCGGTGAGAATCAGCAGAACTGCCGCGAAGAGGTGTGTGAAGGACTCGAATTTATGGGAGTAGAGATCAACAAAGAACTGAATGCCCGCATCCGTGGGGAAGAAGTGGAGATCAGTACGCCGGAGTCACGTGTGAAGGTAGTGATTGTTCCTACAGATGAAGAATTCATGATCGCATCCGATACGATGGAAATTTTGAAACAATTGAACTGAACGCTTTTTTAATCTCATATATTGGTCGTTTGGGGAAGAGGCTGGGATCGAGGTTCCAGCCTCTTTCTTTCGTTTTTAACCGTTTATTCACAACCGTTTTAAAATCATTTTCCTCAAATTGGTTATCTTTGCTTGAACTAATCCAATAAAACATAAGTGATGAAACGAATTTTTAACGTCTTGTTGTTTGCCATGTTGATACAGTTTACTGTATACGGCCAGCAGGCAAAGTATGTTTTTTATTTTATCGGAGACGGAATGGGCGTCAATCAGGTAAATGGTACCGAAATGTATCTGGGTGAACTGGATGGGCGTATCGGTGTAGAGCCATTGGTGTTCAGTCGTTTCCCCGTGGCCAGTATGGCAAGCACATTTTCCCTGAAAAACTCCGTAACAGACTCTTCCGCAGCCGGAACCGCACTGTCTACCGGACAAAAGACCTACAACGGTGCCATTGGTGTGGATGTGGATAAGAATCCGATCATGACAGTAGCCGAACGTGCAAAGAAAGCAGGACGTAAAGTAGGAGTTACTACCAGTGTGAGTGTAGACCATGCTACACCTGCGGCCTTTTATGCGCACCAACCCGATCGTAATATGTATTATGAAATAGGTCTGGATCTGATTGAAGCCGGATTTGATTTCTATGGGGGAGGAGGGTTCCTGAAGCCTGAGACGCGTGCCGATGGTACGGCGGCGCCTCATCTTTTCCCACTGTTTGAGGAAGCGGGATATACCATTGCCCGTGGATACGATGATTATAAGTCTATGTATCGCTCAACCAACCGGATGATCCTTATCCAGAAAGAAGGTGCTCCTTCTCATTCCATACCTTATGCCATTGATCGGCAGGAGGGCGATCTGACGCTTGCTCAGATCACAGAAAGTGCGATCTCTTTCCTTACAAAAGACAATAAAAAAGGATTTTTCCTTATGGTAGAGGGTGGCAAGATCGACTGGTCCTGTCACAGCAATGACGCTGCTACTACCTTTCAGGAGGTGATCGATATGGACGAAGCTGTGAAGATTGCGTATGAGTTTTATAAAAAACACCCCAAAGAAACCCTTATTGTCGTGACAGCAGATCATGAGACCGGAGGTATGTCTTTGGGAACGGGACGTTATGAAATGAACCTGAAAGCGCTTCAATACCAGCAGGTATCTCAGGACTTGTTATCTGCCAGTATTTCTGAATTGCGCAAAGCAAATAGCAATGAAGTGAGCTGGGAGCAGGTGAAGGAATTGCTCGGTGAGAAAACGGGACTTTGGAAAGAGCTGCCAGTTAGCTGGGAACAGGAGAAAAAACTTCGCGATGAGTATGAAAACTCTTTTGTGAAAAACAAGAAGGAGTTTGTAGAAAGTATGTACGCAAAAGCCGAACCTCTGGCTGCACGTGCCAAAGAGGTGATGAGTGAGATTGCCCGGGTAGGCTGGACCAGTGGTGGACATTCTGCCGGATATGTACCGGTATATGCTATAGGAGCAGGTGCCAATCTGTTTATGGGTACCATGGACAATACGGATATCCCCAAACGTATTGCTAAAGCGGCCGGATATTGATTTTTTGGGTCTGAAGGAATAAAGGATGTAGATATCTCAGAGAGTAGATGAATAGCTAATTAAACCATTTATCAAGAAGTTATAAAAGTCGTTTTTTGACAGGTAACGATTTATAAACAGTTCTTTTAGCTACTCATGGCATTGTTTTACGTATACCAAATCATCTTCTTACAAAGATATATAGAGAAATTATTTTTCATTAAAAACGAGTTCAAATTTTATTCTTTATAGCCAATGGACAAGAATATGGGTTATTTCTTATTGTATTACGTTTATCAATATTGTATAAGATCAAGGATGAAATAACTGGTATTGCTGCTCCTGTAAATAATGCATAAGCCACAGACAATCCCAAGAGTGTTGTTAGCATGGCAGTTGCTCCTGTTGAGAAGAATGATATCTCTGTAACATATTAAATAAAAAATCTTCACTCTTCCCCGGTACGGGGAGAGAGTGAAGATACACAAAAAAACTAACACACCAAACTAATTTTTAATTCCTTTGGATGATCTCCTGTATCATCCATGCCCAGAGATTACCCATGATCTTTGAATAGTCATTCAGTTCACCTGTTTTTTTGCAGCTTTCTTCTTTTGCCATTCTGGCGTCTTCTACTTTTTTGACTACGCAGGAAGTAGAGAATATTTCTGAATCTCCAATGTATACGATGCGGGAAGTGGGGTTGACTCCCAGGATCATGCCACCGTCACCATAGCCGTTTTTATGTTGTTTGGCTGGATTGCAGTAGTCGCGGGCATCTTTGTAGGTGATGAGAGGGATGACGTCGGGGTCGGTGATCTCTGCGGAGCCCCAATAGCAATCTTTGATCCAGAAACGCTGGTCGGATGCTTCGTTGAGGTCTGTTTTGAAAGGTCCGTCTTTCCAGAAATAGCTGGTCCGATCGTTGAGTTCGAAGGGCACGAGCAGGCCGGAGCGGGTTGTTCCCCAGTTACCTATGGGTTGGTTTATTTTGGAGGCGTTGTACCAATGAGGTTTGATTTCGCTTATCTGATCTCTGAACATGAGGTAATTTGTGGCTGTAGTACATAGTATTTTACTTTCTTTCATGTCGGGAGTGAGACAGGCATCTTTCCAGTCATAGGACAACATGAGTACGCGGTCCGGGGATTTATTGAGCCAGTTCATGATCCGTTGGGCAGTCTGGATATCGGGACGGCCGTTTTTGTTGAGATAGATGATGTTGAATTGGTCGAGGTAGGCTTCGGTGAGCTTGTTTAATTTACAATTGATGTCTGTTTTTTCAAAAGAGATAATGCCGGTTTCTACTGTTTTCCCTTTTCCAAAGTGTTCGAACAAGAGTCTGCGTATTTCTTTGGCAGTAAGGTTGAGTGCTCCGTAATGACAGTCCCATTTTTTTGTGTTGTCTTTTGTACCGAGACAGCCTACATCGCAGAGACTGAGGACACGGATGTCTTTGATAACGGGTTGTGGTCTGTCTACCTGTATGTGTAGAGGGATTACGTAGGTAGAACCAAAACGATAGTTTTGTGCGGCTACCTCGAAGGGATATTCTTTGTCGTCTTCAGTGGTAACTGTGACTTTTAGTGTCTGGTTGGTACCGTTGAAGGGGTTTATCACCATATAAGCTGAAGCGTGATCTGTTGTGTGAGGGACAGATAGTCCACCGCTGATGTTCAACAGGGTTTCTGAGGTGGTTCCCTGCAAATTGGAATATTGTGCAAAGCCGGGATCGTTGAGAGAGAGTGTGATATCAGTTGTTGCTCCTGTGAAGTTAAGAGGTTGCCCTTGTGGTGCTTCTACATGTATGCTTTTAATGATAAGATCATTGGCATTTGTAGTGACCTGAAAATCAAGAACTGTATAGGTTGAGGCAAAATAGAGGAACAGATCTTCGTCGGAATAGATGCTGGTAGGGATGGCTATGTTGTATTCATAGTCTGATAAGTGCTGAGTGGTGTTGCCGATCTGTTCCTGTATTTTATTTACCGGGGTTACGTTTACGCGTCGGGGATCGGTGGATTGACTTGCCTGGTAGGGATGATAGGCATAGAAAGTATGCAGGGAGTAGTTATCGAAGAAGGGGATGGGTTCTGCAAATTCTATGACATTGGTAATCTTGGAAATGGTGAAGTCCAAAGGGCCTTTGAGGTTGTTGTCTGTTGACATGAATACGCCTACTTTTTCGCCTACGGCCCAGTAGGGCACCAGGGAGATGCCTGCTCTGGTTTGTATATCGGTGTGAGCCCCACCTGTCATCCGGGACTGACCGTTTGGCTGAATAAGCTGATTCTCTGTTTCTGATTCACAGGCTCCCAACAGGAGGGCGATGAATACGAACAAGAGTAGATTTAATTTTTTCATTTGGATTATTTTTATGGATTGATGTATGTGTTTATATGTGCTTTGTAGCTTGAAAATTGTTTTTTGATAAATCTTCACCCCTCCCCGGGATACCGGGAAGAGGGTGAAGATACAGAACATCCCTGTCAGGGTTATCCTCTGTGTCCAGCCAGAGAGAGAGAATTGGTGTTTCCTGACTTTTTAACGGTCAGGGGCTGAATGCGGTTGACAATGGATATTCCGTTTTTCAATTGCATAGCAGTGTCGTGTCAAACTCTGTGTTCTAATCGCATAGCAGTGTCATGTTAAATTCTGTGTTCATATTCAACTGTTTGTGCCTCAAATTGGGGGTAACCGGAAATTAGTCGTGTTTGCTGCAATCGTTTTTTTATGCCGGGCTACCCTTCAGTAAAAAAGAATCAATAGTTAAAGTAAATATATGGTTATTAATCATTTGTGTTTGCAAAAGTTTATACACTGGTTATTTATTCATGGTTTTGGTATCTGCTTTCCTGTAGAGACGCCTGTTACCCCCCAGTCGCTCCACTTCGTCCCGCTTCACTGGGATGGATTGATATGTAAGCCCTTCGGGCTTGCGGCTGGGGTGGACACTTATACTATATAACTTATTCAAAGAACGTTTGGACGTATGACACACCCTCATTTTCATTTGGGCTCACATATGACTACTAATCTTTGCGTTGCCGTCCATACACTACCTGTAAGCGATGCTGCCAATACGGGTTCCGGGAAATACTGATTGATAAAGGTTATCCTGTCGCTACTGATCTCCTGATCCAGATAAGAGGCATAATTGGTATCCCGGATCTCATATTCAATGCCGTTTTTATAGAAATTATAGACGTTGCTGAGGTATTTTATAAATACATATCCGTTGTTACCTTCAGGGTATGGGTACATGATGATACTGGCGGGGTTGACTGGAGTTTCGTTGGTTGTATTGTAATGAAGATCCAATAGGTATCCGTCTTTGTCTACAAAAAAGACAGTGACAACAGGATAGGTTCCGGCGTGGAATTCTCCATACCAATAGAAGAGGTGCATTTCATTGCTGTCGCTTCCTTCTCTCATGGTGACAAAATCAGGTATGGAGTGCGTATAATTGTACTCGGGTGTCCAGTCAATGACGCATTGGAAGGGACGCACGGTGGTACCTACGGCAAACATCATGGTGCGGTATTCAGGTGCCTGACTGATAGGTTTTCCGGTTTCTTCCGCCCATTTCTTTTGGTAGAGGTTGATATTGTCTTTGATACTCCAATAATATACTTTGATAGGTGCATAGGTACGCTCGGTGAGGGAGATGCCTATGGTATTGGTTTGCCCACGTAGTGCCCAGGGCTGGATGTTTATGTCTGCCGAGAGATAGGGCCCTGCTATATCAGGTGCAGACAGGCTGTTGATGGTGATGTCATAGATGTTGTTGCGGACTACGCCGTAGTAGCCGATATTGCTCTGTGATCCTCCAAAATGCTGTATGGGGATGATGTAGTAGAGCTGTCCCCGGGGACAGTATCTGAATCCGTTGTATTCGTAGTAGTTGGTCGAGATCCCGTTGAGGGGATAATTTTTTTGTTGAAGTTCTGCTAAAATGATCCGCAGGTCGTCCAGGCCAGGTATTTCATACGCAGGATCCTGCAGATAGTTGTTTATCTCTTGTTGGTTGATTATTTTATTGTGGTAGATGTAGTAACTATCGTTCTTGCTGTATCCTTCGGGAGTGTATTGGTAGCCTACGATGATACGTGTGATCTGATCTTCGTAGTCTGTAAATTGATTGTTTTCTATGTCAATTGTATTTTCGAGTGTATATACGTATTGACCCAATGGGATATTGATCTGATTGGGTGACACATAATATTCGTTGAACAGGGTATGGAATTCGTTGCTTTTGTCTGTGCCTGATGGGAGCACTGTGAAGTTGGGGTCACGTGCATAGAGTGTCTGCATGGTGGGGTCGGCTTGTTCGCCGGACATGCCTTCACGCATCCAGTATGTTTTTTTATTAGTGATGTCTAACGCCCATGTTACTGTGTTTTCATCTATGCCTGCAGGCAGAATGATGTTGTCTGCGTGGCGAAGTGTTACTTTGGCTACAAGACGGTCCACACTCACGTGCATGGGTGCGGCGTGAGCCTGTTCTACTGTTCGGGTCAGTTGGCTTTTATCTACGGTGACTAATCCCTGATGATTGGTCATGAGGATACCTTTACCTCCTGTGATTGTTCCATTGGTGGGGTCTACACTGGTGGCGATGGCTTGTTTGAGTTGGTAAAGGTATGAGCCTTTGTTGGTTGCTTTGTATATTTCGGAGTTAAGGGTACCGTCGCTGTTGCGTCCGTTGAGGATGACGAGCATTTTATAAGATTTGTCTTTTACCCGTTGTGCAAAGGTCATAAACTGGTATTCGCCGGGACGGGCGACTGGCGCCAGATGGTCGCCGGATGGGATGAGGTATCCGGGTTGGGCATCTGCTGTATGGTTGCCCGGATCGGCGATCCAATGGGTAGGGTCGGACGGATCGTTCCATGTATCTGAAGTCTTCATGTTGAACTCAAATACATATTCTACTTTGCATTGGGAGGGTTGACTTTCTTCTCCGTCGTAGAGGACTACTCTGACGCTATGGATGGTGAGGTCTTCTTTGCTGGCATCGGGGTCTGCAGCCCGGGTATGACCGACTACATCACCAGCTTTGATATTGATGGAGAAGTAAGATTCTCCCTGGGGCGCAGGTGGATAGGGGGTCTCTTTGTCTGGTGTGATATCATCCAGACAAGAGATATGTATCAGGGTCAATGAAATAAGAATTCCTATGATCTTTCGTATTTTCATTTGTTTCATTTCTATTGTTTGACTCAAATAAAGGATTGTGCTCACTGAATGTGTATAGTGTTTTCTATGTTGTTGTAAAGCAGATAGTCTTTGCTGTCTTCACTACCGGCTGCACGGGTGGTGAGGTCGTCCCATAAGATACCGGGACTTCCGGGGCCCTCTATCTGATCAACCCTCACGGTGTAATGCGTATTTCTCAGAACGCCGTAATGACCATAGCCGGGGGTCTGATCGTTGGTTCCCCTGTGCCGGACCTTTATAGCGTAATAGTTGATCCCTTTGTAGTAAAAGGTTATGCCTTTTACAGTAAAAGGTTCTTTTACTTCCTGATTGTTTTTTATGGGGACACCTGTGAGGAGGGTGTAACCTTCCTGGGAAGAGACTTCTTTGAGGGTTTTATAGATTCCTGTAAGAAGGCTTGCGGGTAGCTTTTCCGCTTCAAGGGCGTATTCTTTTATTTCATTCTGACTATA
>DALZBD010000029.1:0-15376 GCA_031977515.1 Bacteroides sp.
GATGTACCTCTGGGCAAGGCATTTATCTCTTACGAGCCTTTGGGTGTGGTATTCAGTATACAGCCCTGGAACTTCCCCTTCTATCAGGTAATCCGCTCGGCTGCTCCTTCCATCATGGCAGGAAATACCTACGTATTGAAGCATGCGGGCAATGTAACCCAATGTGCCCTCGCCATCGAACAACTATTTAAGGATGCAGATGCCCGGGAAGGGATCTTCACCAATATATTCGTGCCTGGTGCCAAGGCTTCCGAACTGATTGCCAACGAGTATATCAAAGGAGTCACCTTCACCGGAAGTGAAAGCGCGGGCACTAGCGTAGCCTCCCAGGCAGGGAAATACGCCAGGAAATCGGTACTTGAACTGGGTGGCAGTGACCCGTGTCTGGTGCTGGACGAGACCGGAATAGATGAGACTGTAAAGATGATAGCCCTTGGACGCCTCTCCAACTGCGGGCAGGTCTGTACATCTCCCAAACGCATCATTGTGCTGCAATCCGTGGCAGATGAGTTTATCGACAAAGCCAGAGCCATCTACGAAAAGATACAACCGGGTAATCCGCTGGACACCAATACCCAGATGCCTCCGCTGATGAGTGTAGATGCTATGGAGAAAGTACTGGAACAGGTAAATGATACCGTGAAAGCGGGTGCCACCCTAATCTATGGCGGCAAAAAGGTAGAAGGTACGGAAGGCGCCTTTATGCAACCCACCATCCTGACAGACATCAAACCCGGCATGCGTGCCTACTCCGAAGAGATCTTCGGGCCGGTACTGGCCATATACCGTGCAGAGGATATAGACGATGCCATCCGCATTGCCAACGATACCCGCTACGGACTGGGTGCTACGGTAGTCTGCCGCGACGAAGAGAAAGCGGTGGAGGTAGCCCGCCAGATCGATTCGGGCATGGTCTTTATCAATCACATTACCACCTCTGTGCCCTACCTGCCTTTCGGTGGCGTGAAGAAATCGGGCTACGGACGCGAACTGCACCACGAAGGAATGAAAGAGTTTACCAATCACAAGCTGATCCGGACAAGTTCGCCGGATGCGATGTTTTGATAAGCAATAGCACCTACTCCCCCGAAACTTCATTGTGACCCGGGAGTAGGTACTATTATTCTATAAAAGTTCCCTCCATCAGATTATAACTCACTTCATGAAAACACGGAATAGCACAGAATAGGGGATTTAAAATACAAATCTGATTCATTTGAAATATATTTAATATATTTGAATGCTTAAAAGGATAAACAAAAACTAAATAAAACATGCAGATAAAACGACTATTTATCCTATTTCTTCCGTGCATATTAAATGCATATTCACAAGAAACCAGATTCTATCTGATCGAAGAACAGAAAGAACAACCACTCTTCTTCAAAAACAAAGTTTCCGATTATGACTTATTTGTATGTCCTTATAAATTCGGAAAGACTGATCCGTCATCTGAAAAACTGTTCGAAAGATATATAGTAGATCAAAAAGGAAAAAAGGGATAGATCGGGATAGACCGGGAGCGGACAGCAGATACGGAGATAGAGCTCTCCTTCCCGATGCAGGTACGTCAGTTGGCAGCCAGCGAAGCGGTAGAAAACCTGCAAAGTCAGGCCGCACTGGCGTATGGACCGTTTGTCTATTGCGCGGAAGAGTGCCCCCGCACACTTCGACCAGATCGATTTCTTTCCGACGGATAGGTATACTATAGAAGAGATATCGGATTTTCCGGGAGGTATACACCTGATCCCGCCGGAAGGGAGAAAACCAGCAAGCGTCCTTTATACCTTACTATACATGGTCCAACCGGGGGACGAATGAAGGTATGGTTCACCCAGGAATAAGAGAGGTTTCGGGTTTCATCAACAGGCACGAACTGTAATAAACAAAAAATGCCTCGTATCACTACGGAGCATTTTACATTTTTAACTTAAACCTTAATTTATTATGAAAAAACCTTTGATCATTTCTCTATTGATACTGCGAAGATAAAGTATAAAAGAGTAAAAAACAACAATAACACGACCTTTAAGACCATGTTAAAAAACACAATACCAGCATACTAAATTAATTTTATCTCTTTTTAAACAAATAATATCCTACGTACTCTCTCATAGTTAACGGAAACATTTTTTTCTCCCACGACAGAATGTTAAAATGATTCAGAGCCACAGAGAATGGCTTTGTAGCGTCTTTGGTAGGTCTCTTTGTAATAACAGAAACTTCTGTTGTTGGTATCTGCTACGTGTATCTGTACAGTATATTCATTTGCAAAAAACTATTCTACCATTACCAGCGTCTTATGCATATAGTCTATCCGATCTTATCGGAAACACTGGTAAAAAGGCAAAAGTATCTCTCATTTCCTCTTCGTATGCTCTTTAATCCATCTACACTTTTATCGGTTTTATAATAACATAAACATATAATTACCAAATAATTATAACCAACCCACAGACCCTCTCATCTACACTTTCACTCTTCTGACCCGATCTGCGATCCTTTAAACCATACATTTGCCACATCCTGTCAGAAACATGGATAAAACTCACCTATATTAACAACTTTAAAACAAGTTTACATGAAAAAACACATGAAACTTCAACCCCTCTTCAGAAGGATCATACCTCTGTGGATGGTCATGTTTTTCACACTGGGAGCTTATGCCCAGACCGCCACGGTAACGGGTGTGATCAAAGACACCTACGGCGACGAACTCATTGGTGCCAATGTCTTAGTCAAAGGTACCACCAACGGTACCATTACCGACATCAACGGACGTTTCTCACTCAGTATGGTAAACCCACAGGCTACACTGGTAGTCTCCTACATCGGCTACATCAACCAGGAAGTTGCCCTAAAAGGCAACACCACCGTCAATGTGGTACTGGAAGAGGACAGCAAGACACTCAGTGAAGTAGTCGTGATCGGCTACGGTACGATGGACAAGAAAGAGCTTACCTCTGCCATCTCACACATCTCCAGCAAAGACTTTCTGAGTATCGGTGCCATGGACCCCGCCATGATGGTACAGGGTAAGATTGCCGGGGTATCGATCACCAACATCGGTGCAGCCGACCCCAACAGCGGCTCCAGCATACAGGTACGTGGAGCATCTTCACGCACGGCAGGCCTCGGCCCGTTGATCGTGATAGACGGTGTGCCGGGAGGAAACCTGCAGAATATCAATCCCAATGACATTGCTTCGATCGATGTATTGAAAGACGGAGCAGCCTCTGCTATCTACGGTACACGCGGAAGCAACGGAGTGATCCTGGTAACGACTAAAAAAGGAAATACCGACGGCAAACTCACCACGATCTACAACGGCTATGTGACGATAGATGTGATGAAGAAAGAACTGGATGTGCTCTCTGCCGATCAGTTCCGCACCTACCGCAAGACACTCAACGGCGCGCCCGACAACGGCTACAGTACCAACTGGCTCGACGAAGTGAGCCGTACCGGATTTGCCCACAACCATACCCTCACTATATCCGGCGGCAATGCGCAAAGCAGTGCCCGTGCTTCGGTAGACTTTCGCAAGGCCAATGGTATCGACCTGCGTTCGGACCGGCAGGAATATGGCGGACGCCTGAGCCTGGATCATAAGACCAAAAGCGGATTGCTGCAATTCATGGTGAATATCGCTCCGCGTATCATCAATCGCAATAATGCCGACTGGGAGGTATTTGACAAAGCACTGGTGGCCAATCCGACCTCTCCGGTGATGGACCCCAATAATCCGGGTGCATACAACTCCCTGCGCACGGAAGCTCCGGAATGGAATCCGGTGGAAAAGATGAAACTGGACAAGAACTACACCGAACAAAAACTGCTCGACTGGGACGTGACAGCCAAACTGGACATACCGGTACTCTTCCGGGCAGAGAAACCATCTTCGTATACACTGACTACCCAGCTGACACTGGCCCAGCAGATCAACGACAAGCACGACTACTGGTTTCGCCCTTCTACCAGCAACCAGTCCATCGCCAACGGATTTGAAGGGGAGGCCTCTCAAAGCTACAAGAAAGATCGCCAGGAGAGTCTTGAATGGCTGGTGAACTTCCGTACAGAGCTGAATGGTCATAACATCGCCTTTATGGGTGGATATTCTTACCAGTACTGGATGTACAACGGATTCAATGCGGAGAATAAAAATTTCTCCTCGGATGTACTGACCTGGGACAATCTGGGCAACGGTGACTACATGAAGGAAGACGGACGCACCGGCATGGGCAGCTATCGCAACGATGCTACCCTGATTGCCTTCTTCGGCCGTGTGAGCTACGACTACAAACAGCGCTACCTGCTGACTGCCTCTCTGCGTTACGAAGGTTCTTCGAAATTCGGCGCCAACAACAAATGGGGATATTTCTCGGCACTATCTGCCGGATGGCGCATCAGCGACGAGTCCTTTATGAAAGAGGTCTCGTGGGTAAAAGACCTGAAGGTAAGAGCCGACCTTGGGGTGACCGGAAATCAGGACTTTTCCAGCTATAAATCACTGGCTACGATGGGCAACTACCCGGATGTATACTATCAGGGCAAATACTACAGCGGATGGGGAATAAAGAGCAATGTGAACCCCGACCTGAAATGGGAAAAAGGGATCAACTGGAACGTGGGGGTAGACTTTTCACTCTTCGACTGGTTGTCGGGAAGTATCAACTACTACAACCGCAAGCAGCAGGACCTGCTGGGCAACTACCAGGTACCCACTCCTCCGTTTCTCTTCGACAATATGTTCGTGAATGTAGGTACCATGCGCAACTCGGGCATTGAGATCGAACTGAATATGGATGTGATAAAAACCAGAGATTTCAGCTACTCCATCGGCCTGGTAGGAGCATCGAACAACAACAAGTTTGTGAGTTTCTCCAACCGCCACTACGAAGGACAGGATTTCTACGATACCGGAGACATGCCTAATCCCGGAAAACCCGGTCCGCTGCAACGCATCGAGAAAGGCAAACGTATCGGCAACTACTATACCTACAAATACGCCGGTGTAGATGAATCGGGCAGATGGATGGTATGGAACCACGACAACACGGAAATTATCCTGCTGGACGATGCCACGGAGAGTGACAAGCGCATCACCGGAAACGGGCTGCCGAAGTTCACCGGATCTATGAGCAACAACTTTACGTACCGCAACTGGGATCTTTCCCTCTATTTCCGCGGAGCTTTCGGATACGATCTCTACGATGTGCATGAGTATTACTACGGTCTGCAATCGGGTATGGTGACCGGGAATGTACTGAAACTGGCCTATAGCAAGAACTACCCCATCACGGTAGACAAAGGCAAACCTACGGATTACTTCCTGCAGAGAGGAGATCATGTGAAACTGGATGTGATCTCCCTGGGCTATCGCTTCCCGATGAAGCAAAGCCGGCTGATCGAGAACATACGCCTGTATGGCACGATCCGCAACGCGTTTACCTTCACCAAATTCGGAGGAGTAGACCCTACAACGTATCAGACCAACGGACTGACTCCGGGTATGCTGGGCAGTTCTACCAAGAATTATTATCCTTCTACCCGGCAGTATCTGGTGGGTGTACAAATCGACTTCTAATACTCCATTGACATGAAAATGAATATAAAAAATATCTTTCAAAGCCTGATGGCAGGTGGTATGCTGTTGTGTGCAGCTTCCTGCACGGATCTGACAGAGAATGTCTACGATTCGATCGTGAAAGAGAATTACTACAACAACCGCAACGATGTGATCCGTGCCTATATCCGTCCCTTCGAGCATGGGTTCTGGAGCATCACGAGCACTTTCGATCTGCAGGAGGGAACGGCCGACCAGATGGGGACCTACAACCGGGAGACCTGGTGGTACGATGAGGGTACCTACCAGCGCCTGCACTACCATACCTGGACGATAGACGACGATAATGTCTACAGTGCCTGGTACGGCGGCATACAAGGTGCTATGCTCTGCAATGCGGTACTCGACGATTTTGACGAACTGAACCCGGAGAAATTCTATATGCAGGAGAGTGAGTTTGAAGAGATGCGCAATGGATTGCGCACGATGCGTGCCTGGTTCTACATCACGCTGCTTGATATGTTTCGCAACGTGCCTCTCGTAGTGAGCCAGAGCAATCAGAGCCTCAACAGTGTGGGTCAGGTAGAGCCTCAGGTGCTGTTCGACTTCATCGAGAAGGAGCTGAAGGAGGTACTTCCCTACCTGCCGGTAAAAGACAGCTACGGAGGCAACAACCTGCTGCAGGGACAGTGGACACAAGGCGGAGCAGCTGCCCTGCTGGTGAAACTTTACCTCAATGCAGAGAAATGGATCGGCAAAGCACACTATACCGAGTGCGCGGAGTATGCGCAGCGCATCATCAACAACGAATACGGTGTATACAAGCTCTCTTCGACCTGGGACGAGCCGTTTGACTGGAACAACGAGACCTGCGACGAACTTCTTTTCGGATATACCTCGAGCAAGACACGTGCCAACTGGCACATGCACAAGTACATGTACTGGTGGTGTCTGCCTTTCAACATCGGAGATTATATCGGCTTCAAAGAGTGGGGTACGGCCAATCCGAAGTATGCGCTGCAACCGAGCCGCGATGTTGCAGGCAACCTGTACAACTTCACCCTGGGTATGCCGGTGGCACGCTTTCAGAAATATCCGGCAGACTACCGCCTGACAAAATACCGCAACCTCTCCGGAAGCAACCAGCGCGAGGGTATGTTCCTGTATGGATACCTGGAATATGAGAACAACGGACAGACTACCCGCATCAAATCGCCCAACGGATACGAATACTACATCCGCGACCAGGTAGGTATGTTCCGTGATACACTGCCGGGCACTCCGATGCAGAATCAGGAATCGAACATGAACCGTGCCGACCACAACTCGGGATGGCACCCGGTGAAGTACCCTTACTACCGCGAGGAGGACTCGGGAAGTATCGAATCGGACTATGCTTTCATCCGCCTGGCAGAGATTCACTATTCACTGGCAGAGTGTAAATTCCGCGCGGGTGATGTGGAGGGAGCTGCGCGTCTGCTCAACGAAGTGCGTCGCCGCAACTACCCGTTGGAATACCATGCCGAATATCTGTATGCACCGGAAGGAGCTGTGACATTGACGGCGGACGAACTGCTCGACGAGTGGGGACGTGAGTTCCTGGCCGAAGGACGCAGACGTATCGACCTGTGTCGCTGGAACAAATTCAGCACAGGTACCTGGTGGGACAAGCAACCGGACGCAGACAACCATACAGACATCTTTCCTTTCCACAGGAAGGTACTGAACAGTGATCCGAACATGAAACAAAATCCGGGTTACGACGATATCAACCGCAACTAATCGCACAAATATGACTGTTATGAAAACAAAAACACAATACATCAAGCCGCTACTGGCTATGTTGCTGGTAGGGCTGAGCCTGACTTCCTGTCAGGAGACCTACCAGATGATCCCTGCTCCCGAACCTATTGAAATACCTCCCGGTGAAGAGGTTCCGGAAGGTCAGACCCTGTTCAAACTGATCTCTCCGGTGACCATCAGCGAAGCCTTTCTGGTAGGTGGCTTCAAAACCGAATCGGGCAATATGGCCAATTGGAGTCCGGAAAGCGAATTGGGGCGAATGATGGAAGAGGATGGCTCTGACGGAAAGGTCTGGAAAAAGTATGTATACGATACGGACTTCGAAGCAGACCTGGGATTCAAATTCGTTTGCGGTCCCGGCTGGGACTATCAGGCCACAGAAGGAGGCAACGATATGCCCAATCAAAGCCTGGCAGCCCTGCGTGTGGGACAGATAGTGACCTACCATGCAGAAGGATGGAAAGCAGTCTATGAGCCGGGTGGAGGTAGTACGGGACCGGATCTGAATGATAAGATCTTTACGGTGACAGTACCTGCCGACACCCCGGCAGATGCAATGATCTCCATTGCCGGAAACTTCCCGGCAGGACACACATATAGTTCCTGGTCGCCCGGATCGGCTGTCATGGAGAAGGTCGCAGACCTGACCTATCGCATGGCTCTGTCGGTGCAGGAAGACTTCTCGTATAAATACACAATTACCCGGCCGGGAACAGACTGGAACTGGGATTATTCGGAAGAAGGTGGCAACCGCAGTGTGGGCAGTGACACGGAGATATACGATGAAGTATCTGCCTGGACAGCTATCCCGGGTGTAGTAGTGGAGCCGGAGAATCCCTTATTAAAAGTATTCACAGTGATCGTACCTGCAGATACTCCTGCGGAAGCAGAGATCTGTCTGGCCGGAAAATTCCCTGTAGGACACCCGTATGGCAACTGGACACTGGGAACCGTGGTATTAGAGAAGATCGCAGACCATACCTATGAGATTGAGATAGAAATACCGGAAGATTTTGAATACAAATACGGATATGCTATTCCGGGACGCGTAAGCTGGGACTGGGATTACAGTGAATCTTATGATTCTCCCAACGGCAACCGTACACCCGGTAATGAAACCCATATCTACGACGAAGTGACAGAGTGGCGCAACAAAGCCTGGTAATACGTATTCATTTATAAAGGTAGTCCCCGGAAATTCTCCTTCCGGATCGTTTCCGGTACTGCCTTTTAGCAAGACAGACATACAATGAAAAAAATATATTTCTTATTCTACCTACTGATCGCAGCCCTGTTTGTAACAATACAGGCCTGTGAAGATGCCAAAGTTCCGGTACTGATCAAGACACAGGAAGATCCCGAACCGGATCCAGGACCGGGTCCCGGAGAGACCTATCCGGTACCTGCCGGTGAGATCTGTGAGATGGCCTATACTTCCACAGCAACAACTTTCTCCGTATGGGCACCTACGGCCACAGGAGCGGTAGTGAATCTGTACCGGGAAGGCGTGGGAGGTACTGCCGAACGCACAGTGGATATGACCAAAGCGAAAGACGGATTGTGGGAAGCCACTGTTACAGGTGACCTGAAAGGATATTTCTATACATTCCAGGTAACGGTGGCCAACCGTACACTCAACGAGACAGCCGGGATCTTTGCCAAAGCGGTAGGGATCAATGGTAACCGCGGCGCGGTGATCGATCTGGCAGATACCAACCCGGAAGGGTGGAGCCAGGATGTAAGTCCGGCACTGCAAAGTGTAGCAGATGCCGTAATCTACGAAGTGCATTTCCGGGATTTTTCTATCCATGAATCGGCAGGTTCGTCGAAAGCAGGAAAATTCCTCTCTCTGAGCGAAAGCGGTACAGTGTCTCCCGGCGGACTGGCCACCGGAGTGGACCACCTCAAAGACCTGGGAATTACTCACGTACATATCCTGCCTGCTTTTGATTTCTCTTCGATAGATGAAGCGCGACCGGACGGACAGTACAACTGGGGATACGACCCTAAGAATTACAACGTGCCGGAAGGTACCTACTCTTCGGATGCATACGATCCGGAGGCACGCATCCGGGAATTCAAACAGATGGTGATGGAACTACACCGGGCAGGGATCCGGGTAGTAATGGATGTGGTCTACAACCACACCAGTGACGTAGCCATCTGTGGGTTTGAACAGACTGTACCGGGCTACTTCTACCGCATGAAGAGCAACGGAGACTTTTACAACGGTTCGGAGTGTGGCAACGAGATCGCCAGTGAAAAGCCGATGACGCGGAAATTCATCATCGAATCGGTAAAATACTGGGCAGAGGAATACCACATTGATGGATTCCGGTTTGACCTGATGGGATTGCACGACATCGAAACAATGAACGAGGTGCAAAAGGAACTGGTAAAGATCGACCCGAATATCCTGCTCTATGGCGAAGGATGGGCAGCAGGCACACCGGGATATGATCAGAATCTATTGGCGATGAAACGCAATGTGAGCCAGTTCAATGGTATAGCCGTGTTCAGTGACGACCTGCGTGCCGGTATCCGGGGCAACAACACCATCGACAGGCACGGAGCCTTTATGTTTGGCACCCACGGAGCGGAAGCCAGTATCTGTTACGGGATTGCCGGAGGGATCGAACATCCGGATGTGAATATGGAGAATGTCAACTACTCCAGTGTGGCCTGGGCTTCGGAACCAGTACAGCACATCAGCTATGTGACCTGCCACGACAACCGCTGCCTGCGCGACCGCATCGATCATATCTGGAGCAACAGTGTAACGGAAGAGGAGAAGCTGAAAGTAGACAAGCTGGCTCAGACCATTGTACTTACTTCGCAGGGCATTCCCCTGATCTTTGCCGGGGAAGAAGTATTCCGCACCAAACAGGGCGAAGACAACAGCTACAGGAGTTCGGACGCGGTGAATGCCATCGACTGGAATTTCAAAGATACATACACCGATCTGTACGAGTATTACAAAGGGATGATCGCCCTGCGCAAAGCACACCCGGCCTTCCGCCTGGGAACTGCCGACAAGGTAAAAAAGCATCTGGAATTTATCCGTAGCAACAACAGTGTAGTAGCTTTCCGGCTCAAAGACCTGAGCGGTATAGACTCTGCTGGCAGCATCATCGTGGTTCTCAACGGAAGTGATCGGAAAACCCAGGTGACCATACCGCAAGGTAATTATACCATCTGGGTAGAAGGAGGAAAAGCAGATCCGCAGGGATTAGGCTCCATACAGACCAACCTTATCGAAGTAGAAGCACGCTCAGCCACCATTCTGGGCCTGTAAAGACAACCATATACAACCTTCCGGGCTGCCCCAGACAGGTGGCGGCCCGGAAGATCTCAGTAGCTGTCAGGATTTTACTCGTTTCTTTATTTCTGAGACGCAACGTACCAGCGTATCTACAAGTGTATCACCTTAAAAAGAAAACACCATCCATGTAGAGACGCATAGTTGCGTCTCAGATAATTGCGTCTAAAAAAGGGACATAGACAAAATAAAGAGCCAAGAGCATCTATCATACTTTATTCGTGAATAACCTGAATAGTTACCAGGAAGTTATCAAACTTTACCATTTATATAACCTTTTGCATAATATGTTACCATTTATCAGAAACCTAAAAGATCTTCCGCCTTTGCTTCTATTCCTACTGTTTACATGGGGATGCAGCGGAGAAAAGAGAAAAGATCGCTATGCAGACTATCCGGTCTATACCGGAACACAAATCGAACTCTCTTATGCCCCCGAACGATCTGTATTTACACTCTGGTCGCCCCGGGCACAAAAAGTGAAACTGCTTCGATACGAATCGGGCACAGCACGTGAACCGCTGCAACAGCTGGATATGACGCCTGCCACACAAGGTACCTGGCAGACCACAGTAGAGGGTGACCTGAAAGGAACCTTTTATACCTTCCAGGTAAGTATGGACGGACAGAACTGGCTGGGAGAGACCCCCGGGATCTGGGCAAAGGCTGTCGGGATCAATGGAAAACGAGCTGCTGTCATCGACCTGGCAGATACCCATCCGGAAGGATGGGACGAAGATACAGCTCCGCCACAGAATCAGTTTACAGACATTATCCTTTATGAACTGCACTACCGGGATCTGTCCATGCACCCGAATTCAGGCATCAGCTACCCGGGAAAATTCCTCGCACTGACAGAGAGAGAGACAAAAACTCCGGAGGGATACTCTACCGGATTGGATCATATCCGTCAGCTGGGAGTGTCCCATGTACACCTGCTGCCTTCCTTTGATTTTGCTTCGATAGACGAGACAATGTCGGAATACGAGATATACAACTGGGGATACGAACCTATGAACTACAACGTCCCCGAAGGGAGTTATTCCACCGACCCTTCCAATCCGGAAGTACGTATCCGGGAATTCAAACAGATGGTACAAGCCTTGCACCAGGCAGGCCTGCGTATAGTGATGGATGTGGTCTACAACCACACCACCCATCACCTGCGTTCCGGCTTCGACCTAACGGCTCCGGGCTATTTCTATCGCCAATGGCCGGACGACAGCTATTCCGATGCTTCGGCCTGTGGCAATGAAGTGGCTTCGGAGCGCGAGATGGTGCGTCGCTACATCATCGAATCGGTGAAATACTGGGCACAGGAATATCATATAGACGGATTCCGGTTCGATCTGATGGGGATACATGATATCGAAACCATGAACCAACTGACTACAGAACTGGCAGAGATAGACCCGACGATCTTCGTCTACGGAGAAGGATGGACAGCCAACGCCTCCCCTCTGCCCCTGGAGCAACAGGCCATCAAAGCCCATACACACCGGATGCCACGTGTGAGTGTATTCAGTGATGATCTACGCGACGGACTCCGGGGAAGTGTATCTGAGGAGAAAGAAGCCGGATTTGCCGGAGGTGCGGTCGATGGCAAGGAAGAGAGCGTCCGGTTTGGTATTGTAGGCGGTGTACGTCATCCGCAGATCGACTACAGCCGGGTACTCTATACAGATCGTCCCTATGTATCCTCACCTGCGCAATCGATCCAGTACGCATCGTGTCACGACGATCTCTGCCTGGTGGATAAGCTCCGTCTTTCCGTACCCGATGCAGAGGAAGAAGAGCTGATCCGTTTTCACAAACTGGCGCAGACCATCGTATTCACCTCACAGGGAGTGCCTTTCCTGAGAGCAGGCGAAGAACTGTTTCACGACAAAAAAGGAGTACACAACAGTTTCGAATCACCGGATTCGATCAATCAGATAGACTGGAGTCATAAATCAACGTATGCAGATATACATCAATACCATCAGGACCTGATCGCTCTGCGCAAAGCACATCCGGCATTTCGCATCCCTACAACAGAAGGTGTCAATCAATGGTTGCGATTCATGGATACACAGCAGTCCGGAGTGATTGCCTATACGCTGGGAGAAAACGCCAATGGCGACAGTTGGAAAGAGATCCTTGTAGTGTTCAATGGCAACCGTCACCCGGTAAGTATACAACTTCCGGAAAAGAAATGGCAGGTTGCCTGTATCAATGGTCGGATCGACCCGGCAGGAAAAGAAAAGCATCCGGGAGGGGATACACAAGTGCACGCCTCCTCGGCATTGATCCTGTTCAGAAAATAGAAAACAGGGGCATGAGAGATGTCCCTTCGCATAGATCATGCATCAAATAAGTTAACAATTTCTTCAATAGGAAAACGTAGATAAGGTAAGAAGATTGTTCAGGATAAATTTATTTCAGGGAAATCCATTGGCTTGTAGAGACGCAATACGTTGCGTCTCAGAACAGGTGTAATTTCAGTGCCTGAATGGCCATAAACATAAACCATTGGGGAGGATGCAAGGTATTCCGAGACACAAGATATTGGATACGCAATATCTTGCGTATCTACAGGTTTTCCTTCTTTACACGGGCTTTTTTATTGAACTCCAACACAGCCGAACTGTGTGCTTTCACCATATATTTATTACCGATCTTTACCTCTTTTCCATCCAATACGCTCATGCCTGTAGTATACCCTCGCAGACGCTCGTTGTACCGCTTCCAGTCGATACGTACCTCTCGTCCGGAAGGATTGAGAAACACCAGTATCACCTGGCTCCGTGTATAACGCACATAGGCATACATATTGTACTCGGGCAGGAAATGGGTGGTATCTCCCTTGTGCACGGCGGTAGCTGTCTTCCGCCACTGAAACAACGCGCGGGTATGCCGGAGAAGTTCCTTCTCCTCCTTACTGAGTCTCTGACTGGTAAATACATTCTTATGATCTCCTTTCCAGCCTCCGGGAAAATCTTTCCGCGCACCTCCATGCCCTTTGGAAAGGTCGTCGGAACGCATTCCGAATTCGGTACCGTAGAAAAGCTGCGGGATGCCCCGCAAAGTAGCAAGCAGGGTGAGCCCGATCTTTATTTTATCTACATTCCCTTTGAGCACATCCGCAAACCTGTCGATATCGTGATTGTCCAGAAAGACCAGCAGGTTTTTCGGATTGGGATACAGGAAATCAAGCGCCATCGCTTCATAGACCAGATTCATACCTCCGTGAAAATCAGTAGTATCTACGGCAAGCCCTTTGTGTATGGCCTCCTGCAAAGGAAAATCCATCACCGAAGGCAGATAAGAAGTATACCCGTCTACGTTGTAGGCCTCGCATTGCCAATAAGAAACAATAGCCGGCGAGGAATGCCAGCACTCTCCCACAATATTCAGCTGTGGATACTCTTCCCGTACAGCACGTGTCCATTCGGCGATCCCATGTTTATCATTGTACGGATAGGTATCTACCCGCAGGCCATCCAGATCGGCCCATTCGATCCACCAGATATACAGTTGCAGGAAATAGCGTTGCAGATAAGGGTTTTCCATACCCAGATCGGGCATAAATTCATCAAACCAGCCGCGTACAGTCTCCAGGCGGTCATACTCCGATCCGTTGGGGTCGGTGATGGTTGCCAGGCGATAGTTGGAAAGGATCACTTCTCCCTCTTTGCAGTGTACCCAGTTGTCAAAAGGGCGGTCTTTCATCCACCAATGCGCTGTACCGCAATGGTTGGGTACGGCGTCCATAATCACCTTCAATCCTTCTTTGTGAGCCTTTGCTACCAGTTGGCGATAAAGTTCATTGTCTCCCAGGCGCGGATCGATCCGGTAATAATCGGCACAGGCATATCCATGATAGGAATGATCTTTCTCATTGTCAAGTTGAGGTGGGGTAAGCCAGAGTACCGTACTTCCCAGAGAAGCGATATAATCCAGGTGCTGCATGACCCCGGAGAGGTCTCCGCCGTGACGGCCGAAAGAATCCCTGCGGTTGACACGCTCTACCGTATCCGGTGTATGGTCGATAGCAGGATTGCCGTTGCAAAAACGATCGGGCATCAACATATACACCAGATCGGCCGAACTGAAACTCTTACGCTGGGCCGATCCTTTGCGTCGCCGGGCAATCTCATACGTAAAACGATGCACAGCTTTCCCCTTCTTTATCTCAAATGTATAGCTGCCCGGTGCTGCATCGAAAGCTATCTCCACATCTACAAAAAGATAATTGGGACTTTCCGCTTTATGAATTTTTCGCACCTGTACTCCCTCTTCCAGTACCTTCACTTTACTTTCCGTCAGATCCACTCCATAGAGCATCAACTGCAAAGGAGTTTTCATCCCCACCCACCAGGTGGGAGGTTCTACACGGGTCAGAACAATTTCAGGAATTTGTACATCAGATTTTACTTGTCCGCGCGCACGTACGGAAGAAGGTTCTTTGGCAGAAAGAGTTTTTTTTCTGGGCATGGCAATCTATTTCACAAAACAATATATCACCGTCAACAAATAAGCCCCCGGAATGGTTTGCGGAAAGACTCACCGGGAAGAAGAAGATGTTACAATCCTGTTACACATCCCCACAAAAAAAGCGAAAGAGACTTTCGCTAACAGGCAAAAAAAAAGGCTACTCGTCACGAGCAACCAATCTTTGTTAACCTTAAATCTAATACTATGAAAAA